>CALDMJ010000148.1 GCA_937914725.1 uncultured Clostridia bacterium
AAAAAAAACTACTATAGTAGCTACTTATCACAAAGTTTTGTCATTAACAACAATACGGGATATATTTATAAAATAGAAAATTTCGTAATTGAAAACATTACGGATGATGGAATTATAACACAAAAGAACTATGAGACTAGCCCAATGAGTACCAATTACTATAAAATGTATATTAGTGACGGCAAGCTTGTTTTTATGGACATTGCTCCTAATAAGGATTTAAATCTTGAAGGGGTAGTTCAAGATAAATATGGTTGGATTTTTGTTCATAATAATTTACTTGATTATAAAGATGAACAAAACAAAATTGTATACTTTAGAAGAAAAACTCATTTATATATGATTGATGAAAATAGACAGGTATACGAGATGCAAGAATCACGCGGTAATGTGGGGTATGGAATTGAATCAATCATTGTGGACGGAGCAGAGCAAGCGGTCGAAAAGGATACTTTAGTAGCATTTGGGTTAAAAGAAATTGCAACGCGTGTTTTCATTAATATTAATACGTATGGGTTTTACAAAGGGTATCTAATTTCCGACTTTGGAATGTCCGCGCCAAAAGGGGATGTGGCTATTGAAGATTCCATTTATTTGAAAGTGAGATTGCCAAAAGCATCGACTTACTACTGGTTAGACGCAAAAGCAAATGTCATTTTAGTAAAATCGGATGACTATGTGTATTACAAAGTTATTGATTTAGATAGTGTCATTGGCACTAGCACAGTGTTGACAATTGACGATTTTACAAAATTGTCTGATGAAAAACTGTTTAAGAAGTCGCCAACCTACATTGATGTTGACGGAAACAAAAAAGAAGTCGCAAACGCTTACTATACGGTTACGCCGACTAAGACAACGTATTATCAGTTGGTAAAGAATGGCGACAAGGTCGACTTAGTCGAATTAGGCGATACAAATTACAATCAAAACGTATTTATTTTCCAACCAATTAATAGGTAAAAAATATTAGACAATGTGGCGCGAAATTTGGTATAATAATGTCGACAAGGAAAGAAAAATATGGATAGATTAGATTTGATTAAGACGACAAAAGCGTACCAAAGCGTTGCGGACGACTACCACAAGCAAAAGTTGCCGCACTGCAACTTGCTTGTTTCACCCGATTTGATGTCGCGCGAATTGTTTGCGACTGCGTTTGCAAGTTTGGTCGTTTGCGACGACAAAAACAGCGTTGTTATGCAAAATATCGCAAAAAAAATACACCCTGACGTGTATTTTTTGCCTAAATCGGGCACTCTCAAAGTCGAGGATGTCGAAGTCGTGCTTGATAGAATCAACTATTTTCCTATGGAAGCGGACGTCAAAGTGTTTGTGCTATCAAATTTTTCGTCCGCAACAACGCAAGCGCAAAACAAATTGCTGAAAACGCTTGAAGAAACGCCGCCAAACGTTTACTTTTTGCTCTGCAGCGAAAAGGACGACGGCATTTTGCCGACAATCAAGTCGCGCTGCCGCCGCTTGGAACTCGAACCGCTGAGCGAAAGCGCGCTCAATATCTTTATGGCGGACTATAATACGGACGAAAAAACAATCGAAGTCGCAAACTTTTTCGGGCGCGGCGAAATGGGGCGAACCGATTTTGCACTGACAAATAAGGTTGTCGGCGAACTCGTCGATTTGGCGTTTGATATCCTAAAAAAGTGCAAATCTTCGTCGAATTTGCTCGAATATGCGGTTAAATTGTTGAAATATAAAGATAATTTGGCGCTTTTTCTGCAAATTTACAGCGATATTTTGGGGGAAATGCTGCGTTTGCAAATTTTGGATGAAAAAAACAATTTTGCGAAACTCGATTTTGATTCACTAAAGAATGAGTTGTCAACGGACGCGATATTGATTTTGATTGCGCGCCTAACGCGCCTGACTGAAATGTTACAACGTGCGTGCCACAGCACTTTGATTATTGACGACCTTTTGATTGAAACTTGCAAATGCGCAAATATGAAATCGTGATTTTGCTTTGCGCAAAACAAATGTAAATTACCCTTGAAAATTAACATTATGAAAATAAAAAGTGAAACTATGAATAATAATATAAAAAACAATAATAAAATTAAAAAATGAAAATGTTTTCATTTAGTTTGTGAGAGGGGAAAGCCCGATAGTCGATTTGTGACTATCGGGCTTTTTTGTGCATATTGTGCATATTACATATTTTACGCATATTACGCTATTGTGTATATTGCAAAATTTGCACATATGTCGCATATGACGTATTTTTGTTATATGCAAAGCAATGCATATGTCAAACTCGCGCATATGTATTGTATGTGCATATGAATTGTTTGAACATATGAACTGTATCCACATATGTATTGTGTGCGCAAATGTTAAACGTGATTTTTGTGTGCAAATGAAATATGTGTCAATATGACATAAATGCGCAAATAAAAGTTGTTACAGCATTGTGCGAACAAATGCAAGCACATACTGAATTAATTTATGTTCAAACAAGTATTCTTCCTCATATGATAAGCCTAAAAACTTTTCAAATAACTTTTGTTGTTCTTCATTTAGCGTACTATAAAATTTATCTAGCGTACGACCATATTCGCGGGTTTTGCGCAACTGCTCCTCAGTAGCGCGCACACTCAAAAAGGACTCATATATTATTTGATTTATATCTATTTTTTCAAACATTTTTTCACCTCAATGGATTTTATCACAATTACTTTGCTAAAAGCATAAGTTACAAGCATTACTTGTTAACTTTTTTGCTATGCAAATCTAAAAACAAGTGCAAAATGCTTAATTTTTGGGCGAATTTGTTGTATAATATAGATGAATGATAAAAATTGTGCAAATGTGCTAAGAGTGGCAATTTGTTAGATTTTGACTTATAGATGCTTGAATTATGTGTGTATGAAGTATATGTGTTATCGTTCGATAAATGTAATACTGTATTTTGATAATTTAAAAAGGTGAACAATATGAAAATGGTAATGATAAAAAATAGATACTTGCCGCTGGGCAAGAGCGTGGCGGTGCCTGATGAGGAGGCGTTTCAGGTTGGTGACGCAGTGGTTTTTGCGGACGAGAACGGGTTGCATTTGGGTGAAGTTGAGCGCTTAGGCGGAAAGTTCGACCCGACGAGTGACGTTGTTTTTGAGCGCCGCGCGACTGCTGCTGATCTAGACAAGGCGCGTTCTAACGATAATAAAATGCGCAGGGCGCGCCGCTATTGCAGTTCGCTGCTGCTAAAGCACAATTTGAAACTCAAGGTTGTGGATGCTTATGCAAACCTTGATTTTAGTAAGGCGATTTTCTATTTTACGGCGAATGGCAGGATTGATTTCCGCGACCTTGTCAAAGATTTGGCGGCAGAGTTGCAC
>CALDMJ010000149.1 GCA_937914725.1 uncultured Clostridia bacterium
AAAATGAGTTCGTGTACGACGGCAATTCTCATATTTATGACATTACATACAAAGACACAAAAATTGAGGCACTTTATTCTCTTGACGGGGAAAAATTTACCGAAAAAGATAAACTCGCGGTTATCAATGCGGGTACTTACAAGGTATATTTCAAGATTTCCGCTAAAGGGTACAAAGAATATACTGGTAGCCACGATGTAATCATCAAAAAGGCTACAATTAATCCTGACAACTTGGCTTTCGGTGCTACAAGTTTCCAATACGATGGCACGAAAAAGATCTTCGATGTTGGCTATGGCAACGAACAAGTCGAGGTTAAGTACAGTCTTGACGCGGGCGAGAGCAAAACTTATGTGACAAAGGACCAAATGAACATTGTGGACGCTGGCACATATACCGTTTTCTATAGCGTTTCATCACCAAACTTTGAGACTTTCTACGGTCAAAAAACAATGGTAATTGCAAATAAAGTGCTTACTGCACAAGACGTTACAGTTGAGGGCGCGCAAGACGGCAAAGTTACTTATACTTACACGGGCGCAAGCCAAATCTTCGACGTCGCAGTTGCGGGGCTTGAAAACGCTACTGTTGAATACTCACTCGATGCGGGCGAAACAAAGACTTGGGTTTCTAAAGCAAATTTCCCAGTTTTGGGTACTGACGCGGCAAACAACGACAAGCCACGCACGGTGTTCTTCAAGGTCAGCGCAACAAACTATGCTGACTACATCGGGAGCGTGATTGTTTCAATTCAACAAACACAATTTACTGCTGATGATTTCAACATCACTACAAACGGAACATACACGGGTAGCGCGCAAAGCTTCAATATTGAATATGTTGGAACAAAAATTGCTAAACCAGAAGCTGTGATTTATTATACACTTTGGGATTGCGAAAGCGAATTTGACGCTACAACTGCTTGGAAAACATCAACAGATGCTCTTAACATTGTAAATGCAGGGCAATACACTGTATACTACTATGTTAATGACCAATCTACAAAGGCATTGCACGCTAGATACGGCGTGAAAGAGTTGTCAGCGGCAACGCTTGCGGACGCAAAATCATTCACTTTCACAGTCGCAAAATCTTCTAATTATGGTACGATTGACACTGATGGCAGTAAAGAAATAGAGTATAATGAGGAAGTGCAATTCCCAACAATCGCAATTGTTAATAAAGCAACAAATGCAACACTTATGTTTGCGACAAGTGAAAATGGAACATATTATACAAAGGAAAATGCAATCACAAGTGAAGACTTTGCTGATTTCAGCGAAGTCGGCGAACACACAGTTTATGTGAAAGCAGTTCCTGAAGATAGCACTAACTACAATGAAATTATCAAATCAATTACTTATAAAATTATCAAAACAAACCCAACGGGTTCAATGGTTAAAATTGGCACAACCGAGTTCACTTATAATGGCGAAACACAAATGCCACAAATTTCAGCAGTTGACTCATATAAAGGTGCAACATTTAGTTATGCGCTTAGCCACCCTGACGTAACAAGTACAGAGTGGAAAGATATGAACGATCTTGAAATTGACTTTGTCAATGCTGGAGAAGCAATAACAATTTACTATAGAGTCACATCAAAAAACTATAATGATATGATTAGTTCATTTGACTTTGTAATCAACAAAGCGAATATCAATGTAGCGGTTGACGATGTTTATCAATTTGAGGGCGAAGCAGAAGTTGACGCTACATACAGTATTACTAGCGGTGAAATTTTTGCCACTGATGCCGACAAAGTAAGCATTTTGCTTGCTGTTGAAAAAGACAGCGACAATACTGCAGCAAAAGGTGCAACATTAAAAATCAACGCAAGTTTGTCAGGCGATGGCGCTAGCAACTATAAACTTGAAGCAAACGTAGGCACATATTATGTTGTTGGACTTGATTTTAAAACAGTCGCAAGCAAAATGACTGAAATAATGAACAAAGTCTACAATAATGAAACACTTTTGGGCAAAGAAACAAAGTATACTTTTGCTGAAATTAATACTAAATTGACTGCAGCAAATCTTGCTGCGCTTGAAGGCTACTATATGGAAGTTGCAGACGCTGATTCAAACCTCAATCAATTAGTTGTTGTAAACGGCGTACAATATGGAATTAGTTCTACATTTGAACTTTCAATCGGCAACGCAAACTATATTGTTGACAAAGCGTTTATCATTGAAGACGGCAAAATGAAGATTGCTTGCCCAGTAATCGCAGCAATGATTGAGAATAACGAAACAAATCAATTGACAAAAATAAATGTGTTTGGTGCAAATGACGGCATCATTGTTGAAAAGGTAGAAAGCGAAACAAACGCTAATGAATACAACTTGACAATTACAAGTGGCAAAACACCGCTATTTATCACAATTGACGGTGTAACATTGACCGCTGACGATATGTTCATTTCAAAGAAAGTTAAGAACGGAAGCACAACTTTTGGTTCATCAAAAACTGACCCATACAATGTAAATGGCGAAACAGGCTATGCTGTTGCAGTTTATCCTATCGGTTGGGTAGAAGATATCACTACAGTTGAAAACAAAACTTTTGATTTTGAATATACTGTTACATTGCCAAACAAAGGTGTCATCAAATGCTTGTTCCACATCACAATAGATAATGGAACAACAGGCGAATAAAACAAAAATGCGCGTATGCGCATTTTTTTGTGGCGGCATAGGCCGCTGTTGCAGGTATTTTCCCTACAAGTAATAAAGTATAACCTTATTTATTGTGGTAAGGTACTCACCCCATTGTCATTTCGACCAACGCGGAGAAATCGACAACATTTGCCATTCTTTGCGTAAAATTTTTGCGTATTTACGCAAAAATTTCACGAGCATTGTTGACATAACAGTCAATAATTGGTATAATACTCGTGAAAAAAGTGCGTAAATACGCAAAAATTTCACGAGGTGGTTATGCAAATTCAAAGAAATTCGTATTTAAATAAACTTATCAGCAAAAGAGAAAACGGCTTAATTAAGGTCATTACAGGTATTCGCAGGTGCGGAAAATCGTATTTGCTTTTCACTATTTATCGCGATTATTTGCTATCTATCGGCGTCAGCGAAAATCAAATCATAGAACTTGCTTTGGATGAAACAAAAAATGCAAAGTACCGAAACCCGATTGAACTTGACAACTATATTAGAGGGCTGGTTTTGGACAAAAGCAAAAGGTACTATGTTTTCATTGACGAAATTCAAAAGGTAGAGGACATTCAAAATCCATTTATTAGTGACAAAAACGCTAAGATTGGCTTTGTAGACACCTTGCTAGGACTTATGAAGTTGCAAAATGTTGACTTGTACGTCACAGGCAGCAATTCGCGAATGTTGTCGTCGGATATTTTGACCGAGTTCAAGGACAGGGGGGATGAAATAAGGGTTGCGCCGCTGACATTCAAGGAGTTTTACGACGCATATGAGGGCGATAAAAACAACGCGTGGCAAGAATATATTACGTATGGCGGGATGCCGCTAGCGGTTACAAAAAAAACTCACGAAGAAAAAAGTCGATACTTGAAAGGCTTGTTTTCCAAAACATATATAACGGACGTTATTGAAAGAAACGGCATTCTAAATGACAAAGAGACGCTAGAAGATTTGTTGAATCTAATTTCATCTTCAGTTGGCTCGCTGACAAATCCTACTAAAATTTCAAACACGTTTGCTTCAATAAAACAAGTCAAAATTTCGCCTAGTACGATAAGCACTTACCTTGACTATTTCATTGACGCATTCATTATTAACAAGGCATACCGCTATGATGTCAAGGGTAAAAAGTACATTGATACGCCGCTAAAATACTATTTTACTGATGTCGGGCTTAGAAACGCTAGATTAAACTTCAGGCAACAAGAAGAAAATCACATTATGGAAAACATAATTTACAATGAATTGTTGTTTAGAGAATACGATGTTGATGTCGGTGTCGTGGAGTACAATTACAAAGACGAACTCGGCAAGAGCAAAAGAGCGCAACTTGAAATTGACTTTGTTGCCAACAAGAGCAGTAAACGATACTACATTCAATCGGCGCTAAACATTGATTCAGCGGATAAAAAAGAGCAGGAAACAAAATCATTGAATAGAATTGCAGATTCTTTCAAAAAAATTGTTATTGTGAAAGACAATATCATTCCGTGGCACGACGAACAAGGAATACTTTATATCGGCATTCAGCAATTTTTGCTGGACGAAAGTGCAGTTGATTTGTAATGTTGTTGCTATCATCTAGTGAAAAAAGTGCGTAAATACGCAAAAATTTCACGAGGTCAAGATAATAAAACAAAATTGCATAACAAAAAAGCCGCAAAAAACATTAAAATAACAGTTTTTTGCGGCTTTTTTATATATCATATAGAATGGAATATATAATCGCGGATATAGAATGCAATGAATGATACGCATACAAAGAATGGAATATATATTTGCATATTGAAAATGAAATGTATAATGTGCAACAATTAAATAGAAATTTTTAAGTATAAATTCTCATTTGTAAAATTTCATTTATAAATAGTAAGAATTGTTTTGGAATCGACGCGGCGGTAATTCATCAAACATTGTTGGTGGCGGGGCGGCGGCGCGGGCGGGCTTGGTGTCCTGTTTCGTCAAAGAATTTTGACTGTACTTTGCAATATGGTTCGTACTTTTCAAATAGTTGCTCGATTGACTTATGCTCCATATAGCAAAGGTTGCGCAAAATGTACATTGACAAGTGCGCGTCGTCGCAACTGCGGTGCAAAGTGAGTGCGCCGTGCGGAATTTCTAGCGCGGCGGCGATTTTCTCAAGCGCGCGTACGGTCGTGTCGCTTGTCATTTTCTTGTAAATTTGTTGGATGTCGTAGCCCGTGAGCGCGAGTTGGGGTAGCCCGTAGCGTGAACACGCAAGATTGATGAAATTAAAATCATTTTGAATACTGAACCCGACAAGCATCACATCTGGCAGCATTAGCAACTTTTTAATTTTATTATAAAACGCGCGAAAGTTTGGCTGTTCGTAAAACATCTTATCAGGGTAAAATAGTTTAATTCCGTCGTCTTTGCGCCCCCTCAGTCTAAAGCGCAACTGCGGGTTGATGAGTAGGTCAAATTTGTCGAGCATATGAAAATTGCGGTCGGTTAGCACGCCCCCAAGACTGCATATGTGCGTACCGTCGCAACATTCTATGTCTATAAATAGATAATTCATTGTTTTTTATGTTCCTTTTATTGATGAAATATGCTTTTAACATTTAATTTTTAGTATTATAGCACATATATCAAAAAAAATCAAATACTGCCGCAAAAATCTTCAAGTAGGGGCGCGGTTTATTACGGGCGAATGCGTGTCTTGACCGCGTCAGCACATAGAAAGTATTCATTATAATAGTGGTAAGGTACTTTCTTTATTGTCATTTCGACCAACGTGGAGAAATCTCCCGGAAGGGCAACCAGTTTTATTATGAGGTACTTAAAAACATTGGACGCGTCAGCACATACTATGAGAACGAACATATATGAAGGCGATTGTGTTTGATGCCTACTTAAATAACTTGTATGTAGGAATAGTACCTGCACCAGTGGCGTTTGCCATTCGAGTGATAAACGTCATAGAAAGCATTTACATACGCCGTCCGTATGTCTTACTTAGGCGTAGTGACAGTACCTGCACCAGTGGCGTTTGCCACTATCGCATTTGATATAGAAAATACTTGCAAAAAAAGAGGTTAATGTGGTATACTAAAAACGGAGAACAAGCAAATGAACAAAGAAAACAACGCTCAAGTTGAGGACTTGGGACTTGAAATGCAAATGCAGCCGCAGGCAGAGCCGCAAGTCAAGTCATATGGACATTTTGACGACGCAAAACCCTACAAGCGTGCTGACTGCGAGGCGGGGGAAATTACTGATGCGGATGAAATCGATGAGTTGCGCCACAATCAGCAAATCGATATTTTGCAAAACTTTATGCTTGGCGATTATGCCGTTGACGGCGAATATGTTTTGCCTGACGAAATTTGCGACGAACTTGTCAGGGCGAAAAAGGTTGTTACCAACAATTTTGAAAACTACATTTTTGTGCAGACATTGCGCCCAATTGGTGAGTTTCCGCACGGCAAGTTTTTTGTTACGGTCTCAAAACTTGACAAAAAACTTATGGCGACACTCACGTTTGTTGAGCCTGTTCACAAAATGAACAAACTTGTCACAAACGCGCAGTCGTGC
>CALDMJ010000150.1 GCA_937914725.1 uncultured Clostridia bacterium
AAAAAAGGGGGGGGGGGGGGGGGGGGTATAATGTTGCAAAAAATGGCGACATAGCCTCACAAAATAATCAGGATAGCCACCAAAAATTGAAAGATAACAGCCAATTTTTGCAAAGTGGCAAAAATTGCAACTTAGCAGCAGTAAATAAAAATCAATCAACAAATGAAATTTACAAAACTAAATCCAACAAACTTTTTCGTGCCGCACTCCTATCAGTATGGCTTTTGCATCTATGTTATCACTCATCTTAATACTTTTCCCAAATGTAGCAATCAATGGGAAAAATGTGTTTGCGGTGAGAGGTCCATATCATTATTTTGAATTTCTCGTCGATTTAGGGCAAGATGAAAGTGTAATGGGCGATACGTCGACATTTATATCAAGTACTCAAAATTCAATTTCAGTAAACATATCTTATAGTAAATGTTGTTATTCACACTCAAATAATGGAAGTGAATCTAAACTAGAATTTCAAAAATTTGATTCAAAATTTCCATACGCAAAGTACCAGTATGCCGGTGATTATGAGTTTTCAGGTGCGGTATTAGTAATCGACGAACAAACTTGTAGCAACGATGTTGTAGGTCAAGAGTCAGAATTGACTATAAAACTCAATTCTCTTGATTTGTGACACCTTTGTATAATTATCTTGCGTCCTTAGACCTAGAAGTAGCATTTAAGGGATTTTCAGTTGTTTATCCAACAACAAATGATGTGACAATAACGCATAATATAGTTTCTTCTGGTGAAAATTATTTGCCTAATATACCATTTGAATCACCAGATTTTGCAGACGAAGCGCGTGGCTGCATTCTCAAAGCAGTTTGGGGTGATAAGGTTACAACAGTACAAACAACATTTGAAAGCGTAGTGACGGGAGACAATGCAAGTGCAGTGTTTGTATATATAATGTCAGCGGACGGCGTCGTCACACAATTTGCGCTTGTGAGAAACGCAAGCACTGTGCTAACGCAAACTATTGGTGACACAATAACAATACTTGTCAGCAAACCTTATATGTGGAGTATGCGTATCAGCGGCGCAGACGGCACCCAAAATGGCACGCGGTATGCATACACTGTTCCTAGCAGCAATTGCACCATAACAATTAATCTTAGTGGCGGCAGCGGCATAACAAATAATACTTTAGTTGTGTGAGTGTGTTTTAAAAAAACTATGCAAAAGTACTTGACAAAAAAAAATATATCGTGTATAATACGCATAGTTCAAAGAAGAAGGCAACTTCTCACCAGTCAGGCAAAGCCTCGATTGTGTTCAAAAATGAGATTTTTTTGAAGCGGTTTTTCTTTGAACATAAAGAATACCGCTTTTGTTTTTGCGAAAATCTTTGATTGCTAATTGTATGTGATAACATAGCGCTTTCCATTTGTCATTTCGACCGCAGTGGAGAAATCTCCCGAAAGGGGAATAGACAAATGGTGCGCCTAGCAATTAGATATGCGTAAAATAATCTTAGTTTTGTGAAAGTTCGCGAATTCCACAAAACGTTAGTTTGTATAAGAACGAAATTTTGGCTCAGTAGAGCAACGGAGGAACCGAAACTGAAAGATTTACCAGTAAATGAACAAATCAAAGCCGCAAAAGTGCTTGTCATCGACAGCAACGGCTCGCAAATGGGAGAAATTTCAACTAGAGACGCTCTAGCACACGCAAGAGAGCAAGGGCTAGACCTTGTACTTGTTTCACCAAACGCAAACCCACAAGTTTGCAAAATTATGAACTACGGCAAGTTCAAGTTTGACAGTCAAAAGAAAGAAAAGGACAGCAAAAAGTCGCAAAAAGTACTTGAAATGAAGCAGGTTAAACTTTCAATGAAAATCAGCGACGGCGATATGGAATATCGTGCAAAGCAAGTCCTCAAATTTGCTGAGCGCGGATATAAAGTTAAAGTATTCATCCAAAAGAGCAGAGGTCGTGCGCAAATTTACGATGCAAAAGGTTTGGATATTCTGCGTAAGTTTGCTGATATGGTATCCGAAGAGTATCGTATTGAAAAAGAACCAAGCTTTGGTATGTACGACATCAATATGGTTTTGACTATACTAACTAAAAAAGAAAAGGAGCAAAGAAATAATGCCAAAAATGAAAACAAATAAAAGCGCAGCAAAGCGTTTTAAATTGAGAAAAAGTGGCTCAATCAAGCGTTATAAGCAAGGCACAAGCCACATTTTGACTAAAAAGTCGGCAAAAAGAAAAATGCACTTGAGAAAGGGTACAAACGTCAGCAAGGCTGATGAAAAAAATATCAAAACCCTTCTCAATGCCTAATAGGGAGAAAGTTTTATGAGAATTAAGAGAGGCGTCAACGCAATAAAGAAAAGAAGAAAGGTGCTCAAATCTGCTAAAGGTTATTGGGGTGCTAAAAGCAAGTTGTATCGTGTAGCTCGCGAACAAGTTATGAAATCAGGTCAATATGCTTATACTGGCCGCAAACTTAGAAAACGCGATATGCGTCAACTTTGGATTGCAAGAATCAATGCCGCTTGCAGAATCAACGGACTTTCATACAGCAAATTTATGCACGGCTTGAAAGTAAATAACATCGAACTTAACCGCAAAGTGCTTGCTGATATGGCTATCAGTGACCCTGAAAGTTTTGCAGAACTTTGCAAGAAAGTAAGCAAATAATTGTGGTGCTTGCTTATTAAATATAAGTTTAGTGTAATTAAAAATTGTATATCTTTAATAAATAAAAAGCGCTTGAAGATTTTTCTTCAAGCGCTTTTTATTTATTATTTCATTATATATATTCACTGTTTTATTTGCTGTGCTTAAACTATATAAGGGAAACACGATAAAGTTACTCCACCATCGGCGTTGGGTCGTTCATTTCCTCAAGGTAGTCAAGAACTGCTTTCAAGTTGTAGTCCTTGAGTTTCAAACCGTGTGACAAGTAATCAATTTCCATAGGTTCGCCGTATTTTCTCACAATCGCCTCTTGCATATCGTTGCGCTCAAAAAGTTCAACGCCCGAGTACAAATACTCAAGTTCAATGGACGCCATATCCTTGGCAAAAGATTCAAGCAAACGCGGTGCAATGTTTGCTATAGCGCCAACATTTTCGTATAAGTAGTCAAATGAGCCGTCCTCTGCCACAACACTTTGCAAACCGTTTTCAATTATCATTTCAAAGTCAGTGCTAGCGCTTAGTGTTGTTTCGCCGTCCGAATTCTCCAAATCAAATCTTTCGTTGAAGCGTGTGCGCGCAAGTCCCATTACGTCAATGTCAATGTACTCATATATTTGAATTAGGAGTGTCTCATAAAATTTTGCGAGCAAGCAACAAAATACGCGTGAATAGTTGTCAACTAGATTGCGAAAATGTACAATCGTTGTTTCAAGTTTTTCGTCCGCTATAGGGCTGTCTACAATAAACACTTCATTCCTATAAGGGGTGTAGCCCTCATTTTGCATTTTCAAAAGTTTTTGATAAGTTTCCCACGTGCTCATATTTTCTCCCATATAAGAGTAGTATAACTTAAATAATAAAATTTGTCAAACAATTGTACTAGGTATATTGATAAAGCGTAAACTTGCCTTGACTTTACTTATAGTTTGTGCTAAACTAAAGACGGAGAAAAACTTATGAAAATTATTGATAGCATTTTGATGAAAGCAACTGAAAACGATGTTGAGAATGGAGAACTGCGCATCCCAGACGGCGTGACGGAAATTGCGAAAAATGCCTGCGCGCAAAACTTTGAACTTGAGAGAGTAATCATTCCCGCAAGTGTCCAGAAAATCAATGATAATGCTTTTTGTGAATGTGACGAACTTCTCGAAATTGAGTTTGAGGGAGAAATGCTTGACTTTCTAGGGGCATCCGCATTTAGCGATTGTACAAGCCTCAAGCAAGTTGTTCTACCGAATATAAAGGATATGGGCTCAT
>CALDMJ010000151.1 GCA_937914725.1 uncultured Clostridia bacterium
ATTGATTGGTGGTGTCAAGCGGAGTGCTTCGTCACTAGAACTTGAGCGCATATTGCTCATCGCTTTGCGTTTGCAAACGTTGACAACCAAGTCTTCGCCCTTAGGGTTTTGCCCGACTACCATACCGGCGTACACTTTAGTACCCGGTGAAACAAACAAGTCGCCGCGTTCTTGCGCGTTTGCAAGACCGTATGTGATGCATTCGCCGTCCTCAAATGCGACGAGCGCACCAAAGTTGCGGCGTTCGATTTCGCCACGATATGGTTGATATGAATCAAATACGGAACTCATAACGCCTTCGCCGCGTGTATCGGTCAAGAACTCTGACTTATACCCAAACAATCCACGCGCTGGAACAAGAAATTCCGCTCTCATACGGCTGCCTTGTGGGTGCATTGAAACAAGTTCACCCTTTCTACGTCCCATTTTTTCCATAACTGCACCGACTGAATCTTCAGGCACATCGACGACAAGTCTATCAATTGGTTCAAGCTTTTTGCCGTCGGCGTCTGTTCTATACAAAACTTTTGGCATTGAAACTTGGAACTCATACCCTTCACGGCGCATATTTTCAATTAAGATTGAAAGGTGCATTTCGCCTCTACCGCACACCAAGAATGCCTCGGTTGTGTCGGTGTCGCTGACGCGCAATGAAAGGTCTTTAATTGTTTCACGGTAAAGTCTTTCACGCAAGTGACGACTTGTGACGAACTTACCTTCTTTACCTGCAAATGGACTGTCGTTTACCATAAATGTCATTTCGACGCTAGGCTCACTGATTTTGACAAACTCAAGCGCGCTAGGATTCTCAGGATCACATAGCGTGTCCCCAATCATAACATCTTCGACACCTGCGATACAAACAATATCTCCGCAGGACGCTTCTTGCGCTTCAATTCTCTTTAGTCCATCATAGGTAAACATTTGTTGTACTCTTGATTTTCTAACCTTATCAGGCGAGAAGAAATTATCGACCGCGACCATTTCGCCGACTTTGACCTTACCATTTTCAATTTTACCAACTGCGAGTTTGCCAAGGAAGTCATTGTGTTCCGTGCTAGAAACAAGCATTTGGAATGGTGCGTTTTCGTCACCTTTGGGTGGCAAAATGTGCTCGATAATTGTTTCAAACAATGGACGCAAGTCTGTTCCTTGTTGATTAGGGTCAAGGCTAGCAATACCAAGTCTTGCGGACGCATAGACGATTGGGCTGTTGAGTTGGTCGTTTGTAGCGTTGAGGTCAATCAAGAGTTCCAACACTTCATCCACAACTTCCGCAATGCGCGCGTCTGGTCTATCTATTTTGTTGACGACAATAATGACACGCAAGTTGAGTGCTAGCGCTTTTTCAAGCACAAAGCGTGTTTGCGGCATTGTTCCTTCAAATGCATCGACAACAAGCAAGACGCCGTCGGTCATTTTAAGTACGCGTTCCACCTCACCCCCGAAATCGGCGTGTCCCGGTGTGTCGATGATGTTGATTTTATAATCTTTGTAGTGAGCGGACGCATTCTTTGCCAAGATGGTAATACCGCGTTCGCGTTCAAGCGCGTTGCTGTCCATAACTCTATCGGCAACTTCTTGATTTTGGCGGAAAACGCCGCCTTGCTTAAGCATTTCATTGACAAGCGACGTCTTGCCGTGGTCGACGTGGGCAATAATCGCAACATTTCTAATTTTTTCCTTTGGAAATTGCATAATTCTACTCCTAAATTCAAAAAAAATATGCGCAAACCATTGCGCTATATCTAATAAATTTATATTATTATACCACACTCATTAAAAAAAAACAAGAACTTTATCAAAAAAAAATTATCTTCTTAAAAATCGTTAATTCTCAAAGCAACTCCATAATGCAGTTTACTTTGAAAATTTTGCATAAAAAAAAATAGGAAAAACTAAGTTGTTTTTCCTATTGTAAGATGACTAAATCTGTATAAATAAACTACTAAAATTGCGAATTATAAAGTTCGGCGTACTTACCATTTTGCGCCATAAGTTGGTCGTGTGTGCCCGATTCAAGCACTTTACCGTCGGCAATAACCAAGATTTGGTCGGAGTTTTTGATTGTCGAAAGTCTATGTGCGATAACGATGCTTGTTTTGTCTTTGGCAAGTTCGTCCATAGCCCGCGCGATGATTTGCTCTGTGCGCGTATCGACGCTACTTGTCGCTTCGTCCAAAATCAGCATTGGCGCGTTGTGAACCATTGCGCGTGCGATCGTCAGCAACTGCTTTTGCCCTGCTGAGAGCGAAACTGTGTCATCAAGGTAGGTGTTGTAGCCTTGTGGCAAAGTTCTAATGAAGTGGTCAAGCCCAACGCGCTTGCACGCATCCTCTACATCTTCGTGCGTCGCATTTTTTGTGTTGAACACAATATTATCATAAATAGTTCCTTCAAACTGCCACGTATCTTGCAAAACCATTCCAAACAATTTGTGAACATTCTCACGCGACAAGTCTTTGATTGAAACGCCGTCAATTTTGATGTCGCCGCTGTTTGTTTCATAAAACTTCATCAGCAAATTAACAAGCGTCGTTTTGCCTGCTCCAGTTGGCGCAACAAGCGCGACTTTTTGTCCCGCTTTTATGTGCGCTGTAAACCCGTCAAGAACCAATTTTTCATCGTTGTATCCAAAATGTACATCTTCAAAATCAATGTTGCCTTTGACATTATCAAGCACAAGTTTTGGGCGTTCCTCAGGCATTTCTTCTTCTTCCAAGAACTCAAAGACTCTGCCACTTGCTGCGGCGGTTGATTGCATAGCAGAAACCGCTTGCGCAATTGTTGCTAGTGGTTGCGTGAATATCTTAATATAGATAATGAAGCTTACAATTGCACCAATTTGGATTTTCCCGTCCAAGAACAAGAGCCCCCCAACAATACAAACCGCAACATACCCGATGTTGCCGACAAATTCCATTAGCGGCATCATAATACCCGACACAAACTGCGACTTGTATTGCGATTTGCAAAGTTTGTTGTTGACTTCATCAAATCCGCTTTTCATTTTCTTTTGAGCATTGAATGTTGCGACAATATTTTGCCCTGAGTATGTTTCTTCGACTATACCATTGAGCTGCCCGAGTTCTTTTTGTTGACTGATGAAATATTTTTGAGAGAATTTCATTATAAGCCCCACAAGCATTGTACCAAGCGGAACAACCACAAGCGCAACAATAGCTAGTTGCCAACAAGTGACAAACATCATAACGATTGAGCCAATCAAGAGCGTCACGCCTGACATAAACTGAACAAACGCCTGATTGAAGGTTACGCCAATAGTGTCGACATCGTTTGTAACTCTACTCAATGTGTCACCGAATGGGCGTGAGTCGTAATACTTTAGTGGCAATTTGTTAATTTTTGCATATATTTGTGTGCGCATTTTTTTGCTAGAGCGCTGCACGACTTCCGTAACAATGAAGCCTTGCAAATACGAAAGTATTGCGCCCGCAATAAACAAGCACACAAGCAAAATGCCAATGTCGTGGATTTTCCCGAGGTCAACCGCCGTCCCTGTTGCGACTGCGCGTTGAATAATGTTTGTGATTTCGCCGATTTTGTCAGGCGCTATGATATTGAACGCAGTGCCCACGGCTGCAAAAATGATTGCAGTAATCAATAATACATAGTAAGGTCTCAAAAATTTAATAAACTTGCCCATTGATTTTACAAAAAGCATAGCATTGTTATTCTTCGTCTTTGCTTGTTTCATAAATTTCCTCCTTACTTAATTGCGAATTTGCAATTTGCTGATAAACTTCACAAGTTTCAAGCAACTGTTTGTGCGTGCCCATACCGACAGTTTCGCCGCTGTCGAGCACGATAATCAAGTCCGCATCTTTGATTGTGCCAATGCGTTGCGCGACAATGAATTTTGTCACGTCTTTCATCTCTTCTTTGAGTGCTGCGCGCAAAACTTTATCAGTCTTGTAGTCAAGCGCCGAGAAAGAATCGTCAAAGATGCATATCTCAGGATTTTTGGCAATTGCACGCGCAATTGATAGGCGTTGTCTTTGCCCGCCCGAAAGGTTGCTACCATTTTGGGCAATGTGCGCATCAAGTCCGCCCATTTTCTCAACAAAATCTTCCGCTTGCGCGATTTTTAGCGCCTTATGTATTTGTTCGTCTGACAAATTCTTGCCACCAAAATCGACATTTGAACGCACTGTTCCGCTGAACAATATGCCCTTTTGTGGAACATACCCCATTTTGCCGTGCAAGTCTTCTAGTTTATAATCGCGGACATCGACGCCGTCGACCAAAACTTGCCCGTCAGTTGCGTCGTAAAAGCGCGGAATCAAGTTAATCACTGTACTTTTGCCGCTACCCGTCGAGCCGATAAAGGCCACAGTTTGCCCGCGCGTGCAAGAAAAGTTCATATTCTTTAGCACGTATTCTTCCGCATCGGGATAACGGAAGTTGACGTTTTTAAATTCAACAACACCTTTTGTTTCGGCATTTTTAGCATCGCTTTGCCCGTCGTTTATTGCTTCGTCTGCGTCCAAAACCTCATAGACACGCTTAAAGCAAACTGCGGCGCGCGGAAGCATTACGAAAATTACGCTGACGAGCAAGAATGCCGTAACAACTTGCATTGAATACATTGTAAATTCCGTGAGCGCTGGTACATTGAGCGCCCCGTCATTGACAAGATACGCGCCAAGCCAAACGATTGCTAAGTTTAGCCCGTTCATAACAATTGTCATAATAGGACTCAAGGCGCTCATCAATTTGCCGACAACTGAGTTGTTTTTCTTCAAGTTTTCATTTGCAACTTCAAATTTGTCTTTTTGATAATCTTCCGCATTATATGCGCGGACGACTCTCAAGCCGTTCAAGTTTTCGCGGTTGATTCCGTTGACTTGGTCGGTCAATTTTTGAATTTTCTTAAAGCGCGGTATTGCAAAAACCATAACAATTACAATGAGCGCCACAAGCGCAAAAACCGAAACACCTGTCGCAATTGAAAGTTCGCCTGATTTACCAACAATTTTTAAAATAGCAAAAATCGCGATTAGCGGCGCATAGATGATAACCTTTAAGGACATCGCCATTGCCATACCGATTTGCGTGATGTCGTTGGTCGAACGCGTGATGAGGCTGGCGGTCGTAAATTTGTTCATCGTCCCTTGCGAAAATGATTGAACCTTGTCAAACACACACCCGCGCATTCGCTTTGTGTAGTTTGCCGAAATATATGACGCGATAAAGTCGCCCACTATCAAGCACGCTATACTTCCAAACGCTACTAGTAGCATTAAAAGTCCCTTGCTCCAAATTTCGCTCATTGCGGCGTGCCCTAGAACAAGCGCGACAATGTCACCCATATAGTCAGGCAACTTCAAATCAAGGTAAACGCACGCTAAGTTGATTAGCAAAAGTAGCCCGAACAAGCACCATTCCTTTTTGTTAAAGTATTTAAAAAATCTAAACATTATATACTCCCAATAAAACCAAAATAAGGACGCACTGCCCTCATTTTTGTTTCATTATATTAAATTATATAGTCTCTATTCACACGAATTGTGAAAAACTAATAGTATTATATACTTTATAAAAAATAATGTCAACATTTTTGTTAAATGATTAATTTTTTTCCCTAAAATCTTTAAATCTATTTTCGCAACAATAAAAGTTTTTACCCCGAAAAAGGTTGTAAATTGTCAAAATTTTGCTATAATTAAATATATAAAGCATTAGGAGCGCAAAACTATGGCAAGACGACCGACAAAAACAATCACCGTCAATCTGCACGGACTAAATGAAGCGGAAGCCCGCGCTAAGCTCAACGAAGTGCTTGAGCAAGCGGCGGACGACATCAAGATACTGAAAATCGTGCACGGATACCACGGCGGACAAGTCCTACTGAATATGGTGCGCTACGACTATGTCCACTACCGCATCGACTACATCCAACCCCTTTACGGCAACGACGGCGAAACGTGGTACTACTTGCGCTAAAATGACAATAAAAACAAAATGCGGTTAATTCAATTGTGAATAGTCATTATTGGAAATTTCCACTATTAAACACAAATAATTGCACATCAAGAATACTTGTATCAAACAAAAAAACACCCCACGGAGCGTTGTCCGTGGGGTGTTTTAGCATTATTCGCCTGTGTAAGGAATAAGTGCCATATATCTTGCGCGCTTGATTGCGATTGCAAGTTCTCTTTGGTGCTTTGCACAAGTGCCAGTTTGGCGACGTGGCAAAATTTTACCTTTTTCAGTGATGAATCTCTTGATTCTAGCAACATCTTTGTAGTCGATTGCCGCTTTTTCAGTGCAGAATACACATACTTTGCGTCTTGGCGCACGACGAGTCTTTTTAAATTCTCTTTCTTGCGCAACTACTGGTTGCTCTTGAGTTCCAACTGCTGCAACATTTTCGTTTTCCATTTACTCTCTCCTTTATAAAATTAGAATGGTAAATCGTCATCTTGAATTGGTTGCAACTCAGCAACTTGGTCGTCTTTTGTACCTGCTTCGACGCCGCTTTGCGCTTTAGTTGTCAAAAATTCCACTTCATCTGCAACGATTTCAAAAACATTAACCTTGACACCTTCCTTATTTTCATAAGAACGTGTTTGCAATGTGCCACAAACTGCAACTTTGTTGCCTTTCTTTAGATACTTTGCGCAGTTGTCTGCAAGTCCGCGCCAAGCAACAATGTTGATAAAGTCGGTTTCTCTATTACCGTCCGCACCTGCATAGCGGCGTGTAACTGCGATTGCAAATCTGCAAACAGAGACACCTGTTGAAACAGTGTTTGTCTCTGGGTCTCTAGTCAAGTTCCCGATTAAAAATACTTTATTCATTTTTATCTCCTTATTTCTTGATGAATAGGCTTCTAACAAAGAAATCCATAATCTTCATTTGGCTTTCCATCTCG
>CALDMJ010000152.1 GCA_937914725.1 uncultured Clostridia bacterium
AGTGCTGTTTTTGTTTTACCAAGGTGGTGCTCTACCGCTGAGCCACACCAGCATTTTTATGCTGTTATGATAGCATAAATATTTTTATTTGTCAATTAAATTCGACTTATTAATTACAATTATGTTATTGTAGCTGGTGTTTTATTCAGTTTTTGCCCTAATGCCGACAAGTCTACTTGTTCACATTGATTGACCGCGCGACAATAATAAGAAGTGCAACCAACGAATATAGTTCTTTGTTAAGGCGAGACTTGTCATAAATCGAACACAACAGCGCCATAAGTTTTGAGAGCAATTTACTGCGATTTACAAAATAGAACAACGGACGCTCAATCGCGATAACTTGCGGGAGATACTCCGCAAGCCCAAAATCATCCTTAAAATACTGCCTAAGGTCAAGAACAAGGTCATTCAAAATCGTTGTTTCGTAGGTATTCAATCCCTTATACTCAATTTGCGGCGCAGGCTCGATGTATGGCGCAATTTCTTCAATAGCGTTTTCGACTGAAGATTGATTTGTTTCGCTTGCTGGCACATTCCTTTGATTTTGTACAGCAGTCCTTGAATCAGGCTCTACCCCATTGTTTTCGCCAAAAACTTGCAAGTTGGACATATCTGTTTCAATATGTAAATTTGATTTGTTATTTTCCGCAATATACGCGTTTGCAAGTGTTTCATATTCGTTTTGATTGTATCCATCAATTCGGTCGTCATATTTTTCCATATCATACCTCTTACAAAATTATATTTGTGCAACCAAAAAATTATGACACTAATTATAAGCACAACGTGTGAATATTTTTTGCCAAAATTCATATAATACTATTGCTTAACCGCTAAAAGCACAAAATTTGTCAACACTAAACGCCGATTCGCGCGAACCTTAACCCAAAATACGCGCAAAACGGTTAATTTGGGGCGAATATGAGAAAAAATTAAAAAAAAAATTAAGATTTTCTAATTTTTTTATCAAAAACTGTTGACAAATTATTTAATATATAGTAAAATAAAAAAGCCGTTAGAAATATCGCGGGGTAGAGCAGCTTGGCAGCTCGTCGGGCTCATAACCCGAAGGTCGTTGGTTCAAATCCAGCCCCCGCTACCAATTTTTTTTACGGCGGTTCATACCCGAAAGATCAAAGGTTCGAATCCTTTCACCGCTACCAGCATCAAGGGCTCATTGCCCTAAATTTTAGGCCCTATGGTCAAGCGGTTAAGACACCACCCTTTCACGGTGGTTTCGTGGGTTCGAATCCCGCTAGGGTCACCAAATGTACAACAAAAGAAACGCTGGATGTCCTTACAATTAGGACTTCAGCGTTTTTTGTTATTTATTCTCCTCTTTCTCTTGATAATATTCTGGAAAAGTTTTTCTTATTTAGTAAAAGAAAACTCTGCAAATATTTTGAGATATGTTAAAGAAAAGCCGATAAGGCTTTTTTTGTTTACAATGAAATTGGTCCTTGCGGGTCAGTGATATTACTGCGTAATGTTATTGCCTTGCAATGACATTTTTGCTGACGGGAAAGTGGATGTTCAATTTTATATCATTATGAACGAAGTGAATAATATCATTGATCAAGAGTCAATCTCATTGTGAATGAAACGAACAATATCATTATAATTTATTTTGAAAAAAAGATTGAAATGCGCGTGCATAAAAGGCGCAAAAATACAAATACTACTCATATGAAAGAAATTGAAACGATTGAAAAGACAAACGCGGAGTTGAGCGAACTTGAAAAACAAATACTAGATGAACACACTGAAAAGACCGCTCAACAACTGAGCCATTATATCGAACTTAAACGGAAAAAACTATACCTAAAGAAAAAACTCAACGACAAACGTGTTGAGTCAATAAAATCGGAACTCAAAAATTCCCTCAAATAGTGTTACTGTTATTTTTATTTAATTTTGAAAAACAATTTTTCAGTATTCTGCTTTGTGATTTCAAACACGCGGTTAATATCCACGCCCTTAATTTGCGAAATGCATTCAGCAACATAATACACGTTTTTCGGCTCATTGGGTCTATCGCGCATTGTGCGTGGCGACATATACGGACTATCCGTTTCAATCATAAGTCTATCAAGCGGAATATAGGCGAGCGCTTCACGCAAGCGCTCGTTTGTTTTGTATGTGACATTGCACGTAAACGAAATGTTAAACCCCAAATCAAGCGCCTTGCGCGCTTTGTCCTTGTCCCCGCCAAAGCAGTGCATAACACCGCCACGCTTCGGGCAAACATTTTTCACTGTAGCAAAAAAGTCGCTGTATGAATTCCAATGAGAAGCAACATCTACTCCGTCGCGAATATGAAATATTGCAGGCAAATCGACTTCATTGCACAAATTGAGTTGCCTTTCAAGCACCTCTATTTGCGCTTTAACTGGCGAAAGATTATAAAAGTAATCTAGTCCAAACTCACCGAGCGCAACAACTTTGTCATTACTTGCGTTTTGCAAAATAAATTTTTCGCAATCGTCGTCAAAACTCTTTGCGTCGTGCGGATGCACCGCAAGTGCGGAATATACCTTTTCATTTTTTTGACTCAAATCAAATGCCTTTTGCATACTATCGTAGTCACAACTAGGAATAATGACATAATCGATGTTGTCATTTGCAAAATTCGCAATTATTTCGTCGCACCTGCCACTAATCTTATCATCGTATAAATGGCAATGGCTGTCAACCATTAGCAAACCTCGGAACCGCTTGCGATTTCGCCTTCAGGGCTGACGACTTTGAGTTCATCCCCATTTGACGCACAAAGAATCATCCCTTCGCTGACAATCCCGCGCATTTTTCGTGGTTGCAAGTTTGCAACCACAACGACATTTTTGCCGACCATTTCTTCAGGCGCATAGAACTTTGCAATTCCGCTGACAATTGTGCGAACCTCATCCCCGATTTGTATGCGTGATTTCAATAATTTGTCCGCATTTTCGACCTTTTCGCATTCCAAAACCTTGCCAACACGCAATTCGACTTTAAAAAAGTCATCAATTGAAATTTGAGGCAACTTTTCCTCTTCTACCTCATTATTTTCCGCTGCAAGCTTTGCTTCCATTTCTTTTTTTGCGCATTCAGCGCAGCAGCATTTCTTTTCTTCTTCCATAATAATCTCCTTACCCGCATAGTATACACTTATTTCCCCAATAAGTCAAGCGGACTTTGACATCGATAAGAGAATCCTTTTGTGCAGTGCACCCATTTTATTTGCCCTGACTCATTATTTTATTTGCTATTATGAATAATATTCATAATGCTTCACAATAAAAAACAAGCCACTTTTTTTAGTTGCCGCTTGTTTTAATATAAATAAAAAACGATTGTTGTTTATTAGATTATTCTTACTCTTCATTTAGTTTTGTTTCAAGTTGCGATTGCATTTGCGTGTGCATTTTAATCGCTTGCTTGACGTCTTTTGATTGCGCAACTGTTGTTGGATAGAACCCTTTGTCATTCATAATTTTGAACACCTTGAAATCATGTTCCGACGATGCTTTGGAAAGGTCGTTAAATAAATTTCTCAAAGTTGGATTGCTGCATTCAAGTCCAAACTGGCAATACATATGCAACATAAACTTTTGCGCGATTAGCACATCCTGCAAAATTTCTTGCTCTGTTAATTCCATATTACTTGCCCCCTTCCTGCGCGTTAGATTCTAGATACGAAAGCAATTTTTCGTGATTGCCATAATGCACTTGCGCCATTGTCTTGAACAAATTTGCGGTGCTTTTCTCGACTGCCATTAAACTATAGTTTTTCAGTTTCACGGCAAGCCAGTTCTCAAAAGTCATTAACTCATTGAGCGCCATTAGGTCTTTTGTGGTAATTTCTTTTTTCATAAAAACCTCCACAAAAAGTTTTGACTTTTTTAGTAAATATATTCACGTAAAAAACAAGGGCACAAAACAATTTGCTTTGCGCCCCAAAATTTAGATATAATTAGATATAAAAAGGATTTTCTTTCTTTTCTTCGTCGTCAAAACGCTCGACAATAAACCTATCAAAGTCGACGCTTTCCATAAATTCGTTTGCCAAAAATATGCTATGATTAAACTTTTTCATTTCATTTTTGTGTTTTTGCAGTATGACAGGCGTCGAAACGTCCATTGACTGACAAATTTTTGCCACAAGTTCAAAAAAGTTGTCGTCACAAAAATCTTCGTCCAATTCAAGAACTTTGTCAAACAAAATCGTGTCCTTTTTCATTGCTCTTGCCCAAACTTTAGTCATTTTTTAAGTTCTTCCTCAATTCTTAATAGTTGATTGTATTTTGCGACGCGTTCACTGCGGCACGGCGCACCCGTTTTGATTTGCCCGAGGTCAAGCCCAACCGCCAAATCGGCAATTGTAGTGTCCTCCGTTTCGCCACTTCGGTGCGATATAACAGTTGAATACCCTGCAGATTTTGCTAGATTTATTGTTTCAATCGTTTCGGTCAGCGTGCCAATTTGGTTCGGCTTTATCAAAATTGAGTTTGCGATGCCCATTTCGATACCTTTTTCAAGCCTTTTTGCGTTTGTTACAAACAAATCATCACCGACAAGCTGAATCTTCTTTCCAAGTGCACTTGTCAAAATCTTCCAGCCCTCAAAGTCGTCCTCATCCGCACCGTCCTCAATCGAAATAAGCGGATACGCGTTTACAAGCTTTTCATAGTAAGTAACAAGTTCGTCAATGCCAAAGATTTTCCCTGTTTTCCAAAAATAATAGCAGCCGTCCTTGCCGACTTCTTTGCCCTCATTAAACATTTCGCTGCTTGCGACGTCCAAAGCGATGCTGACATCCTCGCCCGCTTGCAAATTGCTACGCTCAATCGCTTCGCACAATAATTGCAACGCTTCCTCATCGCACGACAAATTCGGCGCAAAGCCACCCTCGTCACCAACGCCACAACTGAGGTTTTTCTCTTTCAAAATTGCTTTCAAATTGCGGTAAATATCCGTGCCAAATCGCATACTCTCGCAAAAGTCTTTCGCCCCATGCGGAACAATCATAAACTCTTGGATGTTGACTGAGTTATCCGCGTGCTTGCCGCCATTTAAAATGTTCATCATAGGAACAGGCATTTTTATACCGTTGCCCACTAACTTATAAAGCGGAATATTTTTGCTCGCGCAAACCGCCTTTGCTGCCGCAAGCGAAACGCCCAAAATCGCGTTTGCTCCCAACCTCGCCTTGTTTGGCGTGCCATCCAAGTCAATTAACAATTTATCAAGCGCTTGCTGCTGCGTGGCATCAAACCCGATAAGCGCGCTTTTAATTTCTCCATTGACATTATTTACTGCCTTAAAAACCGACTTACCGCCATATAGCGTTTTGTCGCCGTCGCGCAATTCAACCGCCTCATAAGCGCCCGTGCTCGCACCCGACGGAACACTCGCACGCCCAATTGCACCATTTTTTAAAAACACATCAACTTCAATCGTCGGATTGCCACGACTGTCAAAAATTTGCCTTGCTTTTATGTCTTTTATTTCCATATTACCCTCCATAATCTACATAAACAAAAACTGCAGTTATGTTGCATATTTTTGCATTATAACTGCACAATTTTGCGACTTAACGCACAAATTTCATTATTTGTTGTCGTCTTTTTGTTCTTGAACATTTGGCTGTTCTTCAACTTTTTTTATGTTTGAAACAGTGTCGCAAACAATTCCAATCACGCCACAAACAATTGCGGCTCCGACAATGATAACCCACGTTGGATGCCAAACATTTGAGCAAATGCCAACAACGACATACACCGCAACAGCCACAAGCATCAAAAGCCCGCAAATCGCGTCACAAATGATTTTTGCTTTTGTTCTCTTTTCTTCCATTATCCTACCTCCATTTATTACATTATACCTTATTCTTTAAATATTTCAAAGCGTTTGAAGAATATATGTTCACAACAATTCAAAACTAAAAGCACTCAAACGGCGTTTTGTTTGAGCGCTTTTATAAAGTAATTTTACTGACATTTGAAACGGTATTTCAAATAATGTAACGTTCTTAATGAACTACGCATCATTCGTGCAAGGCATATAACTTTTGTTTATAAGCACTGTCGTGATTTTAATAAATCACATCGATATTGGGCTGGATGGTCATTCCCAGTTATTTATTATTCTTGCCATATTGCGCGCAAAGTGCGGTCGCTATTATTGTTCGGAAGCACTCGAGTCGCGCGTCAACTTTTCTTCATTGTTCAAGACTTCCGTCGTAATCAAAACGCGGCGAATGCGGTTGTTTTCAACCTTTATCAACTTGAAGTGCAATGCGATTGCGACTTCATAATAGTTTGCGTCGTCGTCGACGCGTTCGTCGATTGTCACAAAGTCGAGTACTTGGTCTTGCTTTGGCAAACTCTTTTCAGCAAGTTCAAAGAGGAATGCGCCGAGGCTTGAGTAGTTGTTGATTGG
>CALDMJ010000153.1 GCA_937914725.1 uncultured Clostridia bacterium
ATTTGTTTTTACCATTTTCGGAAAGCGACTTTATCTTCTCAATAGTGGGGGAAGAACTGGGGTTGTTAGGATGTCTCGCAATTATAATAGTATTTATGGTGTTTGTCTTTTACGGCTTTAAAATCGCAAAAAATGCGCCAAATCGTTTTGGCAGTTTGCTTGCTAGCGGCATAACATTTGTTATCGCGATTCAAGTAATTTTGAATATCGCAGTAGTCACGGGCAGCATCCCGCCAACGGGTCTGCCGCTCCCGTTTATCAGCGCGGGCGGAACCTCAATAGTAGTCTTTTTGGCAGCAATCGGTATACTTCTCAACATCCACAAACAAAGTCAAATTGAGCGCGAAAAAGGCACTTATGTGCCCAAATTATAACTGAACGCATAGTATGAAATAGTTGAATTTAATTTATGAGGAAAATATGAAACAATTTTTAATAAATGGTGGCAACACGCTTTTCGGCGATGTCGAGATTGAGTCGTCAAAAAACGCACTGCTGCCACTAATCGCAGGCGCAATTCTTAGCGAAAAAACAACAACATTACATAAAGTTCCAAACTTTTTGGATATACAAAATATGATAAAAATTTTGAAACACATCGGCTTAAAAGTTGATTTTAAAGATGAAACGCTAATTATCGACGGCGCACTTGCATCAAAAACCGAAATTGGACTAGAACTGACATCTCCGCTCCGCTCATCAATTTATGCAATGGGCGCATTGATTGGGCGATTCAAAAAAGCAAAAATTTGTTACCCAGGGGGCTGCGATATAGGGCTGCGACCGATTGACTTGCATTTGCGCGGACTGAAAGACTTGAATGTCAAAATAATTGAGCAGCACGGCAATATCTATTGCGACGGCTCGCAAATGCGTGGCGGAAAAATATTTCTTGATTTTCCATCAGTCGGTGCAACAGTCAATTTGATGCTAGCAAGCGTTCTAACAAGCGGCACAACTACAATCTTTAATGCTGCGAAAGAGCCTGAAATTGTAGATTTGCAAAACTTTCTAAATAAAATGGGTGCTAAAATAAAAGGCGCAAGCACATCAACAATCATCATAAACGGCGTGAAAAAATTGAGAAGTGTAGAATATACCGCAATCGGTGACCGCATCGTCGCGGGAACATTTATGATTGCCAGCGCAATGTGCAGCGGAAAACTTACGCTTCACAACTGCATTTACGACCACAACCAGTATTTGCTGAGTTTGCTTTCGCGCGCAGGCAGTAAAGTTGCAATCAACAACGACAGCATAACAATCGAAAATTCAAAACGGCTTAAGTGTATTCCCAAAGTCGAAACAAACCCGTTTCCGCTTTTCCCAACCGATTTGCAACCGCAATTTATGGCGCTTGAGTGCATAAGTTCGGGCAATAGCATAATCGTTGAAAATTTATATGAAACGCGCTACAAACACGTTCCCGAACTAATGAAAATGGGCGCAAACATTATCGTGAAAAACCAAACTGCATTTGTTAGCGGCGTAGAACACCTATAT
>CALDMJ010000154.1 GCA_937914725.1 uncultured Clostridia bacterium
GCATATACTTCATCTCACAAAAACACGAACCGAACTGGGCTATGGGAGCTAAGCGGCTACGATAGAGCCATAGGAGAACCAGAAAATGGGGCGTGGTTGCGTTCTGGCGCCACAGACAATTGTGATTCTGTGCGAGTCGCCCACGTGGATGGTGACAATTGCAACTTCAAGTTTAGTGATGGCATCTACGTTCGTGTAGCGCTACATCTTTCTTTGAGCGCTCTTAAGGTGGCATTATCTAAAAAAATACAATTAAACATATCCGCCACAAATAATTCCGTAAATAGTTTGCTTGTGCTTACAGTTATGGACGGAGACGCGCGTATTGCGGATTATTCTTGCATAAGCGGAACGATTAACGCAACTCTAACTCTTGAATTGAACAAAACCTACAAAATTTTAGCCACTCGTCCATTCGGCAGTAGTTTAGAAGTCAAATTAGACGAAGTTTTACAATCGCCAACCAATTTTGCTTGCTATGAAATTCAAACGGCTGAAAACGACCAAATGAATATTATTTTCACGCTAACGGGTGACGGCTCGTGTAATAACTGCATTGTGGTATAGATTATTCAAAGTAAGTCTAATGAGGACGTTATAAACATATTATGTACAATATAAATTTTGCAATTTTAAAAGTTTAAATAAGGTAATACTAACATTATTTCAGCGGGCAAGTAAATAGCGTTCGCTGATTTTTGTTATTAATTTTATATATTATATAACTCAATTCATTAAATCAAGCGTACTGCCAAATAAAAATTCTAAAAAAAATAAAAAATTTTTAAAAAAGTTGTTATAAATAGTTGACAAGCGCATATAATAGGAGTATAATATGCTTAGCACTCAAGGAAAAAGAGTGCTAACACTACAAATGCGGCGACTGCTAAAGTCGCATAATGACAAAAGTCGAAACAATAAATATAGGTGCAATATGAGTGACCAAGACTTGAGTCCACGCAAGCAGCAAATTTTGTATCAAGCGGTTGAGGACTACATAGAATCAGCCAGCCCAATCACAAGCGGCGCAATGGTCAGCAAGACCGACTCGCAATTATCGAGCGCAACGCTGCGCAACGAATTGAGCGCACTAGAGCAAATGGGCTATCTCAAGCAACTGCACACGTCTGGCGGACGTGTTCCAACAACGAAAGGGTATAGATACTTTGTAAACGCGCTGCAAAACAATTGCAATATCGACCTTGAAGGCTTAGGCAAAATCAAAAGTGTGTTTGAGCGGCGCACAATGAATTTGAGCGAACTACTCAAAGTTGTTGCGGACAAAATCAGTGAAGTGACCGACTATCCAACAGTCATATCGTTTGGAGGTGTTGACAGACTTGAGATTTTGAACATCAAAATCATTCCACTGATGACCTGCCAAGCGCTAATGCTCATTCAAACGCCGCACGGATTACTCAACAACACACTTGAGACCGAGCAAGTCATAGACGAACAAAGTTGCATAGACGCCAGCAAAGTGTTGACAAACAAGTTCAAAGGAATGAAAATCGGTTCAATGGCGGAAAACATACGTACAGGACACGCGGAAATTTTGCAGGAACTCAACGAATATGCAGTTTTCTTTGAAATGGTGCTAAATTCGCTTGTAGACCTAACAAAAAGATATGCGCAAACAAGCAGTATATATAGTAAGGGTGCAACAAAGTTGTTGAAGAACCCCGAATACGACAATGTCGAAAAAGCGCGTGACGTTTTAGAACTTTTGGAAGATAAGGAAAAATTGAAAGATATAATCGACGACGATAGCGCAAGCGCGGAAATTGAATTTAAAATCGGTGACGAACTTTGCAACGAAAAGTTGTGTGACTGCACAATCGCAAAAGCGCACTGCAAAGTGAACGGTGAAAACATCGCAAGCGTCGGTATAATCGGTCCAAAACGTATGGACTACGCAAAAATTTCGAGTGCACTGAAGTTTATTGTAGACGAATTTAATAAAGCGGACTTAATAGATTCAAGCCCGCCAACCGAAAAAGGCAAATAATGGTGTCGTGCCATTACACATATAAAATGATAAATTAAGGAGATGAATTAAAATGACAAATCAAAACGAGCAAAATTTGGCAATCAATGTTGTCATCAACCTTACGGTTGTCAAAAATTTGCTTAAGCAATTAAGTCTTTGTGACAAAAACTGTGATTGCGGCTGTGTCGACAATATGGTTAAAGCGTGCAATAGTGATTGCGATTGCGGTTGTGTAGACCCTGCAACGCAATTGTGTGGCTGCGAAAAATGTGACAAAGGTTGCTACGACCCAGCCGTTCAAGCAAACGGCTGCGGTAAGTGCGAAAAAGGCTGCGCCGACCCAGCAAGTGAGTTGGAAGAACAAATCAAGCTCAGCGGTTGTGGCAAATGTGGAAACGGCTGCTATGACCCAGCAAGCAAAATAGACGCGTGCAACAGTGACTGCGACTGCGGTTGTGTTGATAACACAATTAAAGCGTGCAATAGCGACTGTGGCTGCGGCTGCGCAGACAACTCAGTCAAAGCCTGCAACTCCGATTGCGATTGCGGTTGCAATGACCAAACTTGCAACTGTGGCGAAACTACAGTAAATCAATCGCAAAACGACGGCGGTGCAAACCAATCTACAAGCGGCGGTGACGACGATGGCAGCAACGACGACCACAAATGTGGTTGCGGCTGCGAACATCACAATCATCACCACCACCACAATCACCACCACAATAATGGCGAACACCACCACGAACACTGCAATTGCGGTTGTGAACAACACAATCACGAAAACGCGTGTCAAAGCGAAAAGAATTTAGCGGACGAATACTTGAATCTTGCCCGCCAAGTTCAAGCAGACTTTGACAACTATCGTCGTCGCAATGTCGATGCAATCAAGCAAGCAAAAAACGACGGAATGAAACAAGCTGTAATGGAGTTTTTGCCGTCACTTGATGTCGTCGACCGCGCAATGCAATATATGCACGACGAGGATAGCAAACAAGGGTTGACCCTCATTCGCAAAATGTTTGAAAAAGCGTTCAGTGACCTCAAAATTGAGCCAATTAGATGTGTTGGTGCGCACTATGATCCAGAGTTTCACGATGTAGTTATCAGTGAGGAAAGCGACCAACCAAGCGGCACAATCATTGAGGAAATCGAAACAGGGTACACCCTCGACGGCAAAGTAATTAAACACTCAGTCGTCAAAATTGCAAAGTAATTTGCACATTAATTAGCAAAAATTTTAACTAAATAAATAAAAACTATAATATTAGATGTTTTGTGCAAGCGTTTTGTTTGCAGCAAAACACGAGGAGGAAATTATGTCAAAAATTATAGGTATCGACTTAGGAACAACAAACTCATGTGTAGCAGTTATGGAAGGCGGCGAGCCAACTGTTATTGCTAACTCTGAAGGCGCGCGTACAACTCCATCAGTTGTCGCATTTACAAAGGACGGCGAACGCCTTGTCGGACAAATGGCGAAACGTCAAGCCGTTGCTAACCCAGAACACACAATTTCATCAATCAAACGTGAAATGGGTACTGACCATAAAGTCAAAATTGAGGACAAAGAATACAGCCCGCAAGAAATTTCAGCAATGATTCTTAGCAAATTGAAAGCAGACGCTGAAAGTTATTTGGGGCAAAAGGTTACCGAAGCAGTCATTACTGTTCCAGCATACTTTACCGATGCGCAACGTCAAGCAACGAAAGACGCAGGTAAAATCGCAGGGCTCGACGTAAAGAGAATCATCAACGAACCTACAGCAGCAGCGCTCGCATATGGACTTGATAAAGGCGAAAACAAAAACCAGAAGATTTGCGTTTATGACCTTGGTGGTGGTACATTCGATGTATCAATTATGGAAATTGGTGACGGCGTGTTTGAAGTTTTGGCAACAAAAGGCAACAACCGTCTTGGCGGTGACGACTTTGATAATAAAATTATCGAATTGTTGATTAAAGACTTTAAAGATAAAAACGGAATCGACTTGTCTAAAGATAGAACAGCGCTCCAAAGATTGAAGGAAAGCGCTGAAAAAGCAAAAATTGATTTGTCAGGCGCTCAAAAGACAACAATTAGTTTGCCTTATATCACAGCGGACGCAACTGGTCCAAAACACCTTGAATATGAGTTAACACGTGCTAAATTTGAAGATTTGATTTCAGATTATATCAAAGAAACAATTCAATTGATTAAAGATGCAATCAAAGATGCAGGTTTGCAAATTAACGAAATTGACAAAGTTATACTTGTCGGTGGGTCTACACGTGTTCCAGCGGTTGTAGAAGCAGTTAAAAATTTGATTGGTAAAGACCCATTTAGAGGAATAAACCCTGATGAATGCGTCGCAATCGGCGCAGCAATTCAAGGCGGAGTGCTTGGCGGCGACGTAAAAGACGTATTGCTTTTGGACGTAACACCACTTTCACTTGGTATCGAAACATTGGGTGGCGTATTCACAAAATTGATTGAGAGAAACACGACAATTCCTACAAGAAAGTCTCAAATTTTCTCAACGGCAGTTGATAATCAACCGGGCGTTGACATTCACGTATTGCAAGGTGAACGCGAATTCGCAGCGGACAATAAAACTCTTGGAAGATTTAGTTTGAACGACATTCCACCTGCACCACGTGGCGTACCACAAATTGAAGCTACATTTGATATCGACGCAAATGGCATTGTGCACGTTTCAGCAAAAGACCTTGGAACTAATAAGGAACAAAACATCACAATCACAGCATCTTCAAACTTAAAAGATGAAGATATTAATAAAGCCGTTAAGGAAGCAGAAGAATATGCTGAACAAGACAAAAAACGTAAGGAACTTGTCGAAGTTCGCAACCAATGCGACGGTATGGTTTTGGCGATTGAAAAATTGCTCCGCGAAAATGGAGATAAAGTCAGCGAAGACGACAAAAAGAAACTCCAAGACGCAATCGACAAAGCAAAAGAAGGAATGAAATCTGAAAATGTCGACGACGTTCGCAAAGCAATGGACGAACTCTCAAAAGAAAGTGGTGACGTTGTTTCAAAACTCTACGCTTCAGCATCAGCCGCACAAGGCGAACAAGCGAATGCGGGCGCTGAAGAAAAGAAAGACGACGACGAAATCATTGTCGACGAAAAAGACTACAAGCAAACAGACGGGGACAACAACGACAACAAATAATTGTTACTTGGCGAGTGCGTGTAGTACACAAAGTAACCGCTAGCAAGGCATTTGAGCCTTGCTATGTGCGGTAAAATTGACTAAAATCAATAAAATTACACAAACAAACGCAAAAAGAGGAAAACAATTATGGCAGACTTTTATGATGTTCTCGGCGTCAGCAAAAATGCAACCGCCGACGAAATTAAATCAGCATATAGAAAAAAAGCAAAACAATATCACCCCGACTTGAACAAAGACAACCCCGAAGCGGCTGCGGAAAAATTCAAGGAAGTCAACGAAGCATACAGCGTTCTCGGTGATGAGACAAAGCGTAAGAACTACGACACATATGGTTCGGCGGACGGACCGCAGTTTGGCGGAGGGGGCGCAGGTGGCTTTGGACAAGGCGGCTTCAGCGCAAACTTTGGTGGTTTTGGTGACATATTTAGTGACCTATTTGGCGGTTTTGGCGGCGGTAGCGCAAGAGCAGGTACAAGCGCGCAAAGCCAAGCGCAAGACGGTAGGGATATTAGCGGAGTTATTAATTTGACTTTCAAAGAAGCGTGCTTTGGTTGCGTAAAAGAGGTCAAAATTACCCGCGAAGAAAGCTGTGTCAAATGCAAAGGCACGGGCGCAAAAAATGGTACTGAGTTTCAAACTTGTTCTAAATGCGGGGGGCGTGGACACGTGCATTATACACAAAAAACAATCTTTGGTATGATGGAAACGACAGGTATCTGTGACGCTTGCGGAGGTAAAGGTAAAATCATCAAAGAACGCTGCAGTGAATGTAATGGTAAAGGCGTTTTCAAGCAAACTAGAACAATCAAAGTCACAGTGCCAGCGGGCATCGACAATGACCAAATCTTGACTTTGCGTGGCGAAGGCAATTGTGGCAGAAACGGCGGATACGATGGCGACCTTATGTTGCGTGTTCATGTGGAGAAACACCCAATATTGACGCGTGACGGCAATGACTTGCGTGTGGAAGTTCCCATTCCATTCACGACAAGCATTCTCGGCGGTAAAGTAGTCATTCCGTCCCTAGAAGGAAAACTAGAGCTTACTATACCAGAACTAACACAAACTGGCGCAGTCTTGAGATTGAAAGGTAAAGGCGTTCCTGTATTAAGGAAAAATACGCGCGGCGACCTCGTTGTCACAGTTCGTGTTGAATTGCCAAAGAACCTTGACAAAAAGACAAAGGAAGCAGTAAAAACCCTCGACGCGAGTGTCAAGGATTCGCAGTATGAAGAATACCGCAAATATCTTGACAAAGTAAAAAGCCTATAATTTGCCATTGTAATTTATTTCATTTTTTTAAACTCCTTTTGAACCAAATAAATAGTTACAACCAGTATACTTATGTGTTTTGCAAAACTTGCAAACTTTGTATAAAATCTTTTGTAAATTGTTATTATAGGCTTTTCCCCTGACTAAAGCTCCACGCTTTGTCGGGGGCTTTTTTGGTGGAAATTTTGCTTCAAATTGCAATACATATTTGTACTTTTACTATTGACTTTGTAGCGGTTGTGTTGTATAATTTTAATAGATATATAAGCTATAGAACTAAACTTTATTTAAATAAAAATCAATTAAAAATAATAGCAACATAGGGTAGTGTATGGGGAATAAGAATGGTCGACTAAAGGAAGTAAAACGGGTTATAAAAAATGGTGCATTTAGAGTGAAAAATGCACTCGCAAACGCAGTACAAAAAATAAAAAAAATGATTGTAAATTTTTTGTCAAAACTGTCACAACCACTGATAAAGCTACCTTTACGCAGCCAAAATGGAAAGAACGGACAA
>CALDMJ010000155.1 GCA_937914725.1 uncultured Clostridia bacterium
TTCAAACACTTTATTTAGTTAAATTCATTTTTATAATTTTTTTAAAAAAGCAATGTTGAATATAAAAACATTTTCGAAAGTCAAAATTAAGAATTTTGTGACTAAAATGTGCCTAAATAAAAAACAACCACAATATATTATTGTATATTGCATTGCTGTGAAGTGCTATATATTGTGGTTTCCATTTGTGGTGCCGAAGGTGGGACTTGAACCCACACGAGGTTGCCCTCGCAAGATTTTGAGTCTTGTGCGTCTGCCAATTCCGCCACTTCGGCTTACCTTAGTATTATAGCATACAAAAGCACAAAATGCAAGCATTTTTCATAATATTTTTTTGTTTTTTATCAAATTATTGATTCTGTTAATTCTCAAAGCAATTTCTTATCAAATTCCGCTATGGAATTTACTTTGAGAATTAACAAATTTTAGATTTTTATAAAAAAAAAATGTTCAAAACAATTGCAAAATATGTAAATATTTGCTATAATAATTATGTGCTAGTGTGGCTCAGTTGGTAGAGCAATTGATTCGTAATCAATAGATCGCGGGTTCGAGTCCCGCCACTAGCCCCATTATACAAAATATTGTACATTTGTAGGCAATTTGAACACCAAATATGGTGTAGGTAGACGACAAAAATGTCGTCTACCTATTTTTTTTGCAAAATTAGGTGTCAAAATTGTTGTCAAACATTGTTTTGTTTTTCTCTCTAAAATCATCTTGAACAAAAACATAATATTCTTTCGTTGTACTGCTTTGAGCGTGCCCCATCCATTCTTGTAGCACTTTTTCATTTATGCCAATCTCAAAGCACCTACTGGCGAATGTTGTCCTAAAGTCCTTTATTGAGAAATCGATTTCGCACTTTTCTTGAATAATAGTTATTTGGTGCTTTATTCGCCTTTCAGAAATATTAAATATCTTAGCTTCACCAATCACGCTTTGTATGTTCATTGAAATTAATAAATCACGCAATTTTGAAAATATTGGTATATATCTATCTGATTTTTCCCTTTTTGTTCCTCGTATGTGAATGATATTATTTTTGAAATCAATATCGCCTACTTCTATATTTAAGGCTTCACTTTTCCTCGCCCCAGTCAAAAAGTAAAATTTAAATAGATTCGCAACATCGGTATCAGTACAATTGTCAATGATTGTTTTTACTTCAGCTATAGATAGCGCCTTTCCCTTTTGAGATTTGTACCTCACTGGCTCTATAAAATCCGCCAAATTTTGTTTGGTAATTTGTTTTTTATATGCTAGCAAAAGTATTTTATGTATCAACTGATAGACATACAGTTTCGTCCTTGAGTTTTTTATGTTGTTGAACGCCATATCAATGTCTAACGCAGTAAGTTTATTCATATCCTTATTTTCAAAGTATTTGTAAATGTAGTTTTTAGTTACATTCATAATTGTATGAAAGGACTTCAATTTGTCTGCGTAGTTTCTCAAATAGTAATCAACCCAGTCAAAAAATCTTATTGCTTTAACTCGAATATTTTTTGAATTTTTTACTTCTTTGAGTTTTTTATCATACTTTTCGCAACACTCTTTTTGTGTCAATCCGTAAACATAAAAGTATCTTTTGTTGTAAGAAAACTTAAGTTGCCATCGGCCGTCTTTTCGTCTTGTTAATTTGTGTTTTTTGTAATGTGTCATAGTTAGTAACTCCGTTTCCGCTTTTACTAACTCATTTTCATTAATGCCATTACTTTGCTTATTTTGATTTTTTTTACTTCATTAGCAACAATAGTTGCGTCAATACTTCCTATTAGCGCATTTGTGATTCCGTTAATTTGCTGTATCCCAGTTTTTAAAAAAATAGTATTTCATCGTCTATATACATTTAATTCCTCCTATATTTGGTTATTTTGATATTGTAATAATGACTTGACGTAAAACAACGTTTGCACAGTGTAACTGTCTGACAACATTGTAACAAGTTGTCTTAGTTCTCGAGTTTGTGGTTTTAAAGAATTTTCAAACTCATTGCCAACAAGTTCATCAATCGATATATTAAACAATTTTGACATATTCTTTAATGTATCAATTGTAGGCTCATTTTTTGATAACTCATATGCTGAAATACTAGTATCTGCAAGATTCAATTTTTTAGCCAATTCGACTTGAGATAATCCATATTGTTTTCTGATTATTTTTAAATTTTCATTAAAATTTGACATTCTAACCTCCTACTTTAAGATTTTAACAAATTTTTTTAAAAACTTTATGAAAAATGCGAAAAAATGCTTGACATTCGCATATATAATAGAGTAATATATAATAAATCGCAGATTTTATGCGATTAGGAGGAAGAAATGACAATCTTGGAAGCGTACGAGATACGCAAGGCGGAAGACCGCAAGGCAAAGCAACTTGCTAAGCAAGAAGCAAAGAAAGCAAGGGCTAAAGCAATTTTGGGCATTTAACAACAATTACATAATTACAAAAATCTATAACAAGGAGGTTATATGTGGTATAAGACATTAGGAAGAATATGCTTCAGCGTGCTGATAGCGTTATCTATTTTGGTGTCTATTTTTTATATCTACTTTAGGTATTTTGACGACAGTGTGACGACAGGCACAAACAACATCAATGACCAAGTAGCACTAGATGTTGTGAGCGCGGAAGATGTGACGGAGGAAGAAAAAGCGCAGTATGCTGACCGTTGGTTGATACACGCAAACTACTACTCAAATAGTAAGAATAACGGGCTAGAATTACAAGAGGTGCAGTACAACTACTTTACGGGCACTAACCTGACACAAGATGAGTACTGGTCTACGGGTATGCAATTTATCGGAAATTTCCGCACGTATATCACGACGGTGGCAAATAAGAAAGAAGCAAACTCATTTGTTGCGCAAGACTTTTGCTACTACGACACTACTAACGGAATATCGTGGATGGGCTTCAAAGGGCAATCTGGAGGGATAGGCAAAGTACTAAATCGTGACGCCTATATGATAATAAAAATAGACGACAAACCTTATCGAATCAAGTTGACAGGACAATACACAAAGTACGGCAAATTCTTGTTTTGGGACGTTAAGAAAAGCATTGTGTACTTTGACTATGGCGACGTTTTTGACTGCATAATGTCAGCCATAAAGACAAATAGCCGTGGGTATGGAGATTATTACATCAAAATCAATTTATCTCAATACTTTACAGTAGAAGAATACAACGCAAAAACTAAGAGGTTTGAGCAACAAAACGCTGACTTCATAGAAAATCTTGCGATCATCAAATTTCACTATGATGAGAACGGCGCCACAAATGCTTCGCAATCATTGTTTGGCATAATTGACTGCAACCCACAATACAACGAAATTGACACAGATTATTGGCAAGAACGCGTTGTATACAACCTCACTGATGATGATTTAACATACAGGTACAGTGAAGCATACGGCGGATATTTTGTAGGGCTAACGCTTGACAAAATCGAAATGCTAAACAGTATGCCCCGCTCTATTGTCAATGTAGTTATTGACTTAGATAGCAAGTATTTGCTACTCAACAAATATAACGTTTTGGGGCTAGACTACAACGCGTTTGAGGGGCTGAAAATTGATACAGTGCAATTCACAAGTAGCAAGCCTATTACATTGTTGCTAAACAACAAATGCCTATACAATACGAACCTAACAACCCTCAAACACACAAGCAACATTACGCTTAATATGGCGGATGACGCTATTAATAGCAAGTATGTGGAGGTGGTCGAATGAATATAGGACAACTGGCGTGTTTTAGTTTCTTAAGTGACTTAGGCAACACAATACTTGATTGTATCATAGCGATTGCGATTGTGATATGTCTAGTTATTATGCTGAAGTATCCTGAAACAAGAAAGTTTCTAGCTATTGCGATAGGCTGCGTGGTCATAGTCGTTGGCATATTTTCGTCAATTGGTTTGTACAAAGAACTAACAAAGAAAAGTTTTGTCAATGGGACGCTAGACGACGTCAATATGTTTAGTCAAACGGAGTTTGATTATACATCTACAAGCGTAGCATTCTATGACAATGTTAATGACAATACGGACATTCGATATTTTGAGAATAGCGTGCTAAAAGTAGATGACTTTAATGGGCTTACGAAGCAATACAAAGTAACGCTCAATGAAAATACCCTACTCGCTAATATTGAGGCGGGCTACATATCAACATCAATGACAATGCGTTTCTATGACCCGCACAATACCCTGCTATGCGAAGGCACGTTGTACATAACGATTGAGTTTTTGAGCGACAAAACGAACTTGAAAATGTATGTCGAAAATGGAACGCAAGCACAGTACTTTGAAAAGTACTTTAAAGAAAACGGAATCAGACTAAAAGCAATTGAGATAGGAGGCTCAGACTAATGGACAAAATGAAAATCGGGCTTGTCGTCTTTAATGTCATTTGTCTAGCGTTCTTTGTCTTTGTGGTGGTGTGGTCAATAACGAACTGGAGTACAATAAAAAGTTCGTTTGACGGCACAAAACTATATACGCAGTCAGCGCTAGACGACGCCTACAAGCAAGGGCTTGGAGACAAAGAAAAGTACGAACAGCGTATCAATGACTACAAAACGCAAATCGAGACGCTAAACAAAAGCATAAAAGAACTTACAGACGAAAACACAATACTAAAAAACAACAACAAAGATTATGCGAAACTAATCGAAGAACTACAAGCGAAAGTCAAAGAACTGCAAAACAAAGTCAAGTACTATGAGGAGTTATTATCTGCATATGAGAACGTAAACAAACTGATTGCAACGTTTATGTATGACGACGAAGTCTACCTTGTGCAGTTGTATGATAGTGGCAACAAAATTGCAATAGAAGCACCACAAAGCACAACATATAAAGTCTTTAACGGGTGGAAAGTCAATGACGAATTTGTAGATTTAGATACATACACAATTACAAATAATACAACATTTGTGGCAGATATAACTTATAAGTATGATGTTACATTTATGGTAGATAACAACGTCTATGTTAATCAAATTATCGTCAAGGGTGAAAATCCTACATATCCAACACAACCAACAAAAAGCGGCTACAAATTTAAAGGCTGGAGTTTAAATGGTGTAGATACTGTTTATTCCCTATTCGACATAAAAGTTACGGAAAATATAACAATAACTGCCCTATTTGTAAAAACGTTGGAAAATTCCACGTGGGCAGAAATTGCAGAAATCTCCGCTAGCGGACAAGCTGAAAAGGTCTTTGCCGTTGGTGATGAAAAAACAATAAAGTTATCGACTGGCGAAGAAATAACCTTTTGTATAATGGGCTTTAACCACGATGACTTGTCTGATGGTTCAGGTAAAGCAGGAATAACATTAGGTATGAAACATTTATTGCATTACAGATATGAAATGAATCACCTTGGTGCTAGTAATGCAGGCGGGTGGA
>CALDMJ010000156.1 GCA_937914725.1 uncultured Clostridia bacterium
GCAAAACTTGCGATTTATGTTGCTATGAGTGAGTATTTTCAAAAAAGTATGCCGTGGGGCGCGCTTACGGGCGTTCGTCCTACAAAAATGGCGCTAGAGTACTACGAAAATAGCGAAAACTTTGACTATGTCAAGGACTGCCTTATCAAAGAATACTATTTGCAAGAGGACAAGGCACAACTGCTGGTTGATATTTTGAAAAATCAAGTACCAATAAACATTGATGAAAAAACTGTTGATTTTTATGTTCATATTCCCTTTTGTACATCACGCTGCTCTTACTGCACTTTTCTTTCATTGGAGATTGACAAGGCGGAAAAATTTGTCAAGCCCTATATCGAGACTTTGAAAGATGAAATAATTTTTACAAAGGAACTTTTGCGCCGTAAGGGCTACAAGGTTGCCAACATTTATGTTGGCGGCGGGACACCAACCTCGCTTTCGGCACAGCAACTTGATTATATTCTTTGCGAACTCAAAGAGATTGGCGCAAAAGAATTTACTGTCGAGGCTGGTCGTCCTGATACTATAACAAAAGAAAAACTTGACATTTTGCAAAAGAACGGCGTGACGCGCATTTCAATCAATCCGCAAACGTTCAACGAGAAGTCTTTGCAAGCGATTGGGCGCGCGCATTCGGGTGCCGATGTTTTGAGAGCATACGAACTGGCGCGCACGTATCCTTTCAAAATCAATATGGACTTGATTGTTGGCCTGCCGTACGACGACACACTATTTGCTTATTCTCTAGATAAAGTCATAGCGCTAAACCCCGACAATGTGACTGTTCATACCCTTTCGCTGAAAACACATTCACCGCTAACAAAGACGCAATTAATCAATACTTTTGATGAAGAAAACGTGATAAAAAATAATCTTGAACTTGCTGAGCGACGTTTACAAAGTTGTGGCTACACTCCATACTATATGTATAGGCAAAAAAATATGGTGGGCAATCTTGAAAATGTCGGCTACTGCAAGCCAAACACAATGTGTTATTTCAATATCAATTCTATGGAAGATTTTTCAAGCGTCATTGCTTGCGGAGCAAATGCAATTTCAAAACGTTTGTTCCCTGCGGAAAATCGCATTGAACGCGCGGCAAATGTCAAGGACATTATCACGTACCTTTCGCGCATTGACGATATGAAAGCACGTAAGGTAGAATTATTTTCATAATTGTTCATACAAAAAGCGCTTTGCAAATTTAGCAAAGCGCTTTTTGTATATTTAATAGTGTAAACATTAGTTTTAGTAATGTTTATTTGTTTTCGTCGTCGGCAACTTGTGTTTCGACAATGTCAGTAGGTTCGTTTGCTGCTTTAGTTGTTTCGACAATGGTTTCGCCAACTTTCTTTTTTAAGTTATAAATCTTTTTGTTGATTATAAATGTTTTAACTGCGACAAACAACCCGATTGCAATCATTGACGCGCCAAGCACAATGACGATTATTTCAAGCGCTTGCTTTGAAAATATCAAAAGCAAGATACCTGAGACAATGAAAAGCAAGCTCTCTGAAATGTCGACGACGCCAAGTTTTGCACTTTTCATAATGTTGATGCCGATATTGAGCTTAAAGAGTCCCCACACAAGCAAAAACACGCCGACCAAAATGC
>CALDMJ010000157.1 GCA_937914725.1 uncultured Clostridia bacterium
GTTGTATTTGTCCTCTTTATTTGGCAAACTGACTTTAAATGTCAAGTTTGAAACTGTCGCACTACGGCAATAGTCAAGCAATGTCTCCCTGATTTCGATGATTGGCAAACGTTCAATGCGCTTCCCATTGTCATCAAGTGCGGTAATTTGTTGTCCCAAGAACTTGCCACTGAACGGTGAAATCTTTGTGCCGAGCGGCGTCCAATCGCCGTCGATATCGCCAAGACTTGCTTTGGTGTACAGCTTGATGTCACACTTGATAACAAAGGTTGAGTTTGGATTGTTTTCAATCAAACTGAGCAGTTGTTCTTTGTTACCATCGGTGATGACAATTTCGGTTGCTTGTGTTGTAATTTTTAGGAGCGGGAATGTGCTTGCTTCCTTCGTCCAGTTATTGTCATCATATGTCACAAATGCTGTGTATTTGTTTTTAAAGAGCGAACCATAACTTGCATTTACGAAATCGTCAGTGGTATTAAACCAACTAAATGTCATTTCCGTTCCATCTTTTGCTTCATACTTAAAGGCGTTGAGGTTTTCTAGGCGCACCTTGTATTCGTCCTCATCAATTTGCATTTTGTCAAACTTTGCTGAACCAAAGTACTCGAGCTGTTGATAACCAGTTCCGCTTAAGTTAAGTGGCAAATTGGAAACTGAATAGTTTGAACTAATTGAGATTGGCTCAAACACATCCGTGATGTAGTCGGCATTTACAAAGCCTGCGATGACGCCTGCTTTCGCGCCGCCACGAATGCTTTGCGCGATTGTTGTTGTATAGTTGTTGAGTAGCACGATGTTGTTGAATGTACTAATTGTTTTAGCAACTTCTTTTTCAATATTGTTGACTTTTGATGTCACAACATTTTTATCTAAGTAGCCAAACGCACTACCGAATGCGGTTTTTGCGCTAACGCTGCCTGTCACGTAGATTGAACTAAATTCGCCGCCTTTGACATAGCCCACAATTGCGCCTGCATACTCGGCATTTTTGTTCGTGACGTTTACCCTATTATAGGAGTCGACAATTTTGCCGTCGATGTTTTTGCCGACTAGCCCGCCGATATAGTTACTTGTACCGATGAATAGGTTAGTTTTGCCACCGCTGACGCCTTCACTCAATTTGTCAACGAGCGTGAGGTCGTCACCTTCATACGTCAAACGAGTTTTGTCGATAGACCCGAAGTTTATGCCAACAATTCCACCTATAACGTCGTCACCTGAAAGTTCTTGCTTAGCGTTGCTGCTTGAGATTTGTGCGACAAAGTTAAGGTCATAAAGTTTTGCATAGTTGACTGCGACGATACCACCCGTGCGCTCAGCACCAATTGATACTGCGCCACTAACCTTTAATGTGCGGACTACCATATTGTTCTCTTCACTAGCAAGCACTGCGCCGATAATTCCGCCAGCATATGAGACTGCTGCGGTGCTAATTGTCGTTGTGTCGCCCGATTTCTCGTAGATTAGGTCGGTAAACTCAGTTGCGCCGCTACCCTTTCTATATGTCGCGTGAACACTCATATTTGATTCGACTGTTTGAATTTCGCAATTGCCGATTGCCATTCCGATGAGTCCGCCGACGACGTTTTTGCCTTGGACGAAATTACTCTCACCGATGACTTTGACGCCCAAAATAATTGAGTCGGTTGCTGTTCCACAAAGCGCGCCGACAACAGGAATTTCAGTTGCGGAGACTTCATTGAACTGCATACGCACATTTTTGATAACTGCGCCATTGAGTGTTTCAAACAATCCAAATTCCGCTTGCCCTGTCGTTTTTTCGCCGATAAGCGAAATGCCGTTTAGGAGCATATTATTTCCGTCCAAGATTGCGCTGAATTCGACTTTGCTTGAGTTAAGCCCGTCGACTGTTTCGCTTGTTGCAGCAAAGTTTAAGTCGGAAATGACGCGCACAAATTTAGTTTCGGGAATTTTTCCGTCCACAGTTTCGTCCGTTGAAACAATATTTGTACCAAAGGTTGAAATCCCTTTGAATAAGTTGTTAAACTTTTCGGCGGTGTTAACAAGATATGGGTTCATTTCACTACCGAGGTCGTAACCATTTGCATAGGAATAGATGAGTGTGCCGTTGCCGTCTTGCGCTTGTTCGAGTGCATCTTCTTGACTTTCCGCGTCAAATTCAAGAGCGCGAATAGACACTGCAATTTGATTGGCTGCTGCCAATACTGGGCGGGCTGCTGCGGTATCAAACTCCCAAATGCCTTGGTTTCTCATTTTTTCGTTTGAAACAAATGCAAACCCGACGTATTCGCTTTGCTTTGCCAAGTTCTCCTCGCTAATTGCAAGTGCTGGCTCGTCGGCAAAGACGACGGCGCTAGTTGCTTTGCTATAATAGGAATATGTGATTGTTCCTTCATTTTGAATTTCGTTGAAGTCGTTGACGCCTGTAAACGGTCTAAATGACGCGTTGTCGCCGACTACTCCGCCCGCAAGATAGACTTCACAAGTCGTGTAGCAGTATTCAATCAAACCATTTTTTAAGTTTTGGTTGACAAAACCCGCTGAGTTGCTTGGGCTGCGAATGACAAAATTTGTGTAGCAGTTAGAAACAGTGCCTGAGTTTGTAAGCACAAAACCTGCGACGCTGCCTTGCGACTTGAGATTTGCTCTATCGACGGTTTCAAGCGATGCGCCCTCGGCGTAACTGCCGCTAACATAGCCACCCTCGTTTATTGCGACGAACCCTGCGGTATAACTAACATTCGCAATGACGCTATTGTTGTTGATTGCGATGCCTAAAGCGTAGCAAGCACTGATTTCGCTTGCGTTGTAGGCAACAAACCCTGCGACAACACCATTTGCGATAAGGTCAACACCTGCGCCTGTCCACGAATTATTTTTCGCTGCTTTATCGTTGACATTTTCACGTGTGCCGATGTTCCCCGTTGTGCGGAAAACGCGACTGTTTGTGATGTAGCCTGTGTTTTGCCCTACAAACAAACCGATGTAGTTTGTTGTGTAGTTAGAGCCGTTTATCAAACTTGTTTTTACCGTAATTGTTTTGTTGAGTCCACCCGCAGAAATTGTGCCATCTTCTGAAATTAGTCCCGTGATATTTACGACATCACAGTTGGTGATGATGCCTGCGTTTGAACCCGCAAACAAGCCAAAGTTCACTTGCCCTCTTTCTGTCAAATCGTATGTATTTGTTGAGTCACCACCGTTTAACAATGCATTTACATCCAAAACGATATTTTTTATCACCGTATTTGCTGAAACAGTACCAAACAAGCCAACATTGATTGCATTATTTGAAGAATCAAGACTGAATGAATTGATTTTGACAATATAACCATTCCCGTCAAGCGACGCAAATTTTGCATCCATAGGCGCGTATGATGAGAGTGTGATGTCGCGCATCAAAATGTAATGGATGCCCTCTTGCATATTCAAAAATTCTTCAGTTGTATAGACTGGGAGAGGTATTTCTTCAGTTGATTCGTTTTCAACTGATACCACGCAGTCGATTTGCTTATAATATATTGTTTTGCCTTGCGGAAGTTGTCCGCCGAGGTCGACGATTTGCGGCGCAAATTGGCTGCCGACGCCGTCGAAATAGTATGCGACATAAAGTGAGATTACTGCCACGTTGCTGATTCTGCTACCGTATACTTTGTAGCAACCCTCTTTTGCCGAATAGTAGTAGTTATAGTAATCGGTTTTGCTGCCGACGCTATCAAATGAGCCGACGCCCTCAATCCCTCCACTAGTTTTGCCGCTAAACCAAACATTCGCACCATTTTTGCCGTTTTGTTTGGTTATAGTTTGCTCAAACTTTTGCATTCTTTCGATGATTTCGGCGTACTTCTTCCCCTCAATAGAGTTGGCATCCACATCACTGGGACGAGTTGCATAGACGGCGTTAATTTCCGCTTGCAAGTTATTCGCTTGGCTCAAGTAGATGACAAGGTGGCTAACACCGCTCGTATCGGTTGTAGCACCCTTTATGTTGACGCCTGTGATGATGTAATCGACAACTGTAATGACTCTTTCGTCATATACAGTCATTTTGACGTTTTCGACTGTTGTATCAAGTTGGACGCGGATTTTGAAAGTTGTGCCGGGGTCAAGGTTGATGCTAGCAAACAATTTTGCAGTGACGCTACCGACAAATTTGCTGCTAAAAGCAGTTTGTGTTGCTGTAAACGACGCATATGTTTTTTCACCTGCAAAATCTTCAATTGAAAGCGTCAATGTTCCTGCCATTGTGTTGAGTTTAAGCGGAACATCTAATGTTGTGCCGCGCGCGATTTGGTCGGCATATCTTTCGTTATAGTCAATCAAAACACTTGGCGAGAACTGCGTCAAAAGTGTTTTGCTGTAGTCGTAGACGATATTTCCGTCCTTATATGCGACAATGTGGACGACAAAAGGCAAGTTTTCAGCCATATTTGAGCGGATTAGCGTTTTAACATACAAATTGCCGTCAAAAACATATCCATCGTCACCGCGGTATGAGACGAGGCGAAGCCTAATTCCGTTTTCAATTTGGACATTATCAGGGTACAATCTAATAAGGTCGCCACCGCGCTCAACAAATTGCGTGAATGTGATATTTTCGCCAGCGATGGTGTCGCTTGTGATGTCGATGTAGTCGACTTGGCTGAAGTTTGGATATACATTAATTTTCATTAGGCCATAAACGCCAGTTGAAATGCGGTCGATTGCGACTTCATCCTCACGCAAATTGCCGTCTGGGAAGTGTATCATTGAAATTTTTTCGATAGTTTGTGGCAAAACTTGCAAATTGTATTGCTTTGTGAATTTATCAGCGACTGCAAAATCAAGGTCAAATGTTATTGCGCTTTCAATCTTGTATAGGTCGCTAGAAACTGCAAACTCAAATGTCATTAGAATTTGGCTACCATCAAAACTAAAGTCTATGAGCGTAAGCGCGAGATTTGGACTTTCACTATCACACTCTATGATGATTGTATCAAGTGACGGTGTTTCGTTTTCAAGAACTTGCAAAGTGTAGGTTTCTATAATTTCATCGTTTGATTTGACAACTATTTGTGAAACAATTTCACTGTCGACGTCCGTTGTGACGTTTGCTGTTACTTGCGCTGTTTGACTTGGCAAAATACTTGAGAAACTTTTGTTGAGTTCGAGATTAGACGCTCCGTTGTACACATTGACATTAAATTGACTTTCCGTCCAAGGGAGCATAACTTTGACAAATTCGCCACCAAAGTTTGCCTTGATATACGCGCATTCGATGACTGCGTTGTTCTCGACAACGGCTTTTGCGTTCAAAATCTTTGAATAGTTGTAGTCGACAAAGTGGTAGTCCTCGGAGCCGATTGTTTCGACTTCTTCAAAGTTGAAATCAACGTATGTTAGCAAGTTTTTGTATGCAATACCATATTTTTGACCGACAACATTATCTCCATTTTCAAAGGTATAATTGATTTCTTTTGACGTATCAAGAAAAATTTTCATATCGCCGCTAACATTATTGCTAAATGAGTTTAAACCATATGTGGTATAGATTTCAAATTCGTCAAAAACCATTTCATTGAGTTGCGAACTGATTTTGATTTTTGCATACCCTTCACCGTAAATAATAAATTCGCCGCCCTCAATTTTTACGATGTTTGTACCCTCAACAACTGTTGCTTTGACGCGAACGACACGATTTGTGTGCGGTTCGACTTCCAAATCAATGAGGTTTGCGATATCAAATCGCGCATAGTTTTTTTGCTCGCTGCTAAGATCCTTTTGAATGAGTAGCAAGGCGCGCTTGTCGTCTACTTTGACAAATGAATTATCCACTGTATCCTTGACTGAAACAATCAAACTTGTTGGCACGACTGCCACAAATTCACTATTTTTTATAAGAAGATACGGATACCCATTATTTACGTCAGCGGACACATTGTACGTACCAACAAAGTCCCACGCGGCGCCAAACGTTGTGCTCTTTTTGAGGTCATCCGCCGTTTTTTGCGTGATTGCCCCACCAACATTGCCAGCAGAGCCAGCGTAGTAGTTGTTTCCACCGTAAATCGTAGCGCTATTTGCGCCAATAAAGTTTTGTAGATTGCTGACGGAGTAACTCGTTCTCAAAGTGATAGAGCCTGTGTTTTGTCCGATAAAGCCGCCGAGAACGACGCTACCAGTTGCTGTTTTCAAAACTTCGGTGATAGAATAAGTATTTTCAAGCGTACCTGCGGCAATTTGCCCGATAAGCCCGCCCGCTATTTTTTGCGAATAATTACTATTTGGGTCAATTGCGACTTTTGAATTTGCATATGAACGCAAAATTTTTGCTGATGCACCTTCGCTTACCCCGATAAGTCCGCCGATGCGTCCTTTGCCAAGAACCGCATATTTATTTTCGCTTGAAATAAACGATGTACTTGACGCAAATGTAATGTCGCCACCATTATTAAACCCGACGACGCCACCTACTGCGTCCTCACCCGCAACATAGGATGAGCCGTCCTCATAACTTTCAAATACTGCGATGTTAATTGTTTTTTCGTTGGTCCCGACAATACCGCCAACATTTGTTTTGCCGACGACTTGCGTTGCAGAATAGACGTCACTAATCAAGCCGAGGTTGACACCCGCAACGCCGCCGACATTTGTGCCATTTGGTGCTAAAATGCTGCCCGAAGCCGCAACGTTTGAGATAATGCCGCTACCCTTGCCGACGACACCGCCAACAATATTTGTTGTGGCAGACGAAACAAAGTTTGCAGTAAGTGCCACGATGCAATCGTTTTCTTGTCCGTTGAATGTATATACAAAGCGGTCATTTTCGCCGTTTACAT
>CALDMJ010000158.1 GCA_937914725.1 uncultured Clostridia bacterium
CAAATATTCTTTTTGAGTCAAAACTCATTGGCTTGGACATCGAAAACTCTCACACCATTCACCCTATGAGCTACTTCCGGCGGTGATAGCACCGCTGCTGTGGGTACTGTTCCTACGCATAAATAACTTCCGTGGACGGCAAAGTTTCCTTCTATCTATAAATGTTCGTTCTCGGTGGTGATAACCCCGCCGCTACAGGTACTGTTCCTACGCCTAAATGACTTTCGTGGACGGCATTCTTTGTCATTTCTATTTTCTTCTATTCTCGGTGGTGATAGCCCCGCTGCTTTTGGTACTGTTCCTACAAGCAAATTGCCATAGTAGACGGAAAAGTCTCTTTCTTTCTATAAATGTTTGTTCTCGACGGGGATAACCCCGTTGTTGCAGTTACTTTCCCTACGCCTAAATTACTTTCGTAGACAGCAAACTTTATTCTTTCTATTTTGTTATATTTTCGTTGGAGATAGTGTCGCTACTTGTAGTCGTGTATCAACGCTTCAAGTGAAAATAAATATAAAAAGAACGGCAAAACGCCGTTCTCATAAGTAACTTGCGTGTACTGACAATACCCGCAGCCGTGCGCTATCGCACCGAGAACAAACGCACACAAAAAGCACAATGTATGCCGTCCGCGACAATTATTTGTGTGTACTGATAGTACCCGCAGCCGTGCGCTATCGCACACGCTTGCGGAGATCAGAGTTGGCAAGATCAAGTTTCAACGCGTTGCTGCTCATCACAAGACGCGAAGCAAGTCTATCACCGTAACGCTCCATAAATTCTTCCGTATGCAAGTTGGTCGAAATAATCGTCAACTTGTTTTTCATTATGCGCACATCAATAATGTTTTGCATATATTCAAGCGAAATATTTTGATAAATCGGCTCAGTGCCCAAGTCGTCCAAAATCAAAACATCGCAATCAATAAAAATTTGCTGCATCAAATTCTTTGTGTCAAACGCCCCCAAGTGCCACTCCAAAAGGTTTTGCGAAAGTTCAAACGCGGGCATAAAGCAGACCGCGACGTTGCGATTTAATAGTTCGTTTGCGACGCATTCAAGGAAAAATGACTTACCCGCCCCCACTTCACCGCGAATGATGATGACGGGAACGCTAAAGTTCCCTTCGCTCTCGACAATTTTTTGCCCAAGTTTGAGCATTTTTTCGCCGAATTCAGGCTTATCATAAATGTTGGGGTCAAAGTCCTTGAAAGTATGCGTCATTGATTTACCCATATTGCTGTTTTGGAACAATGCGCGCGAAAGACGCGTTTGAAAGCAGGAACAGCGCACATTGTCAACAAATCCCGTATCATTGCAAATTTTGCAACTATAATTTGGACGAATATCTTGCAGCGTCATTCCCATTTTTTGCAAAACCTCAGCACGCTTGGCTTTTGCTGTTTTGATGCTCTCATCGACTTCCGCCGTCGATTTACCTTCAAACTCTAGCTTTGCTTTCTCAATAATCAAGGCGCGAATTTCCTTATCGATAGCATCAAAGTCCTTGTTTTGAAGCGCTTTAAAGTATCGAACATCCGCCAAATGCTCCGCATCCTGCCTATTTGTCAAAATCTCGTTCAATATCTTGTTTTCCAATTCAATTTTATTCATCTATTCTCTCCACTCAAATGAAATTGTCTATATTATTAAACACGCCGTCAAGTTCTTCTTTCGTATACTCGCGATGGCGAATTGCAATTGTTGATTTGCTTTTCGATGACGACGCCGTCTTTGTTGTCAATTTATTTGTTTGTTCTTTTGCCTTATCAACGCTATCAACACCGCTTTCTTTCCATTCAGACAAAACCTTGTTTAGGTACTGCATTGGCTGTGTCTTGTCTTTTGCAAGGCTTGCACCAAACATAATGATTTCGTGGCTAAGCCCCCAACTATAAGTCCACGTGCGATAAAAGTCTCTATCCCACGAAGTCACGTTTCGCATCAAGCCACACTCGGTCAAAACTTCTTTGATTGTGCTATCGGTTTTGATTGAATTTTCAATTTGTTGATTGAGGCTATCAAGCGTAACAATTCCGTGCGCATAGAACTTGTTGATTGCGCTGTTGACGCCCTCTAGCGTCCGTATCGAATTTTTAAAGCAGTTATTTGCAATCACAAGCAGCGTTTGCTCGTCGTAACCTTTTGCAAGCCATGGCTGCACATAATTTGTGATGACGGGGTCAAGATTATCATAATATACACCGATTGCTTTGGTAATCGACTTTGCTAGTTTCATTATGTTTTCGCGCTCATTCTCAAAGCTGTCGATTTCTTTGATTGAATACAACTTTAGTTCAAAGTAGTTAAGAAGTTTTGCGTCCAGTCTATAAATTGTCGGGCTAACTTTGATATTTTTTGCAACATACAAGATGACGCCGTGTTCAAAGCCAAGTTCCTCCGTCCACTTTTTATAAAACTGTCTATCTTCAAATGTTGCTTTCCTTTTGCTCTTAAGCGCTTTAATAACCTCACTGACTTTGTCAAGTGATTGCTCAAATTCTTCGATTTTCTTACTGACTTCTTCTTCCGTATGTGCGCCTTCTTGCGCCCAGTTTTTCGCAACGGTTGTTATGTACTTATAGCCGACACTTTCGCCCTTTTGACTGACGCAAAATTTTGCGATTAGCAAAAAAGCGGCAGTTTCAATGTGGTATTCTTCCATTACTTCATAGTATGCGCTATACTCATTTGGCAAAATCATTGCGCCTGACTTTATATCCTGAATCATTAAGTTAAAGTCCTCATATTTTGATTTGCTCCATTTATGACTTTGAGAAATGGCATTCTTTAGTGGGTACAACATTACTTGACACGGATCACCATAAAGGTGCAATAACCCTTCGTTTTCCCAGTATTTAAGCGCGTTCATAACATCAATTTCCGCCATATTCAAAATTTTACAAATTTTGCCTAAATCATTGTCAGGACTTTCGCCGTTGCTTGACAAATACAAGCAATAGACGTACACTTTAACAAAATCGCTTTGCGCGTACGGCAGATAGTCGTTGATGAAAATATTGTCAATTTCCGTCTTAGAATTTTCGATAAAATCACTCGATTGCTTTATAAATGCCATAATATACCTTTCTTCCCTATCAATTTCTCAAATATTGTTATTTATTATAACACATAAATTGTTTTTTCACAACACATTTTGCTGACCTTGCCCGAATATTGCAAGCGCTACAACAATATAATACAATATGATAAAAATTAATTTCCGCAGGTCGATGAACGAAATGGCGTTCAACCTCAAAGACCATTTTGCTCGCTTCAAGAAAATGTACATTGTTTTTTCGCTCATTATGCTCATCGGACTCGTAACGGGTATGCTGACCGCTTTCAAATACACGGGCGAAATTACCGTGCAGCACCTCAACGACAATGTGCTTGTAGGGTTTCTTGAAAAAAAAGTAGGCGCTTTTAGCCTACTTTTCAAGCGAATATTTGCTTTTTGCATACTATTTTTTATAATTATTGCGATAAACTTCAAAAAATTTACGTGTTTTCTAAATTTTTTCCTCATATTATATGAAAGTTATCTACTCGGGCTAAACTGCGCCATATTCATTATGCTGTTCAACATTAGCGGAATTATAAATGTTTTCATTGTATACTTACCGTGTCACCTCATTTCACTTATTGCACTTATGGGCTTGTGCACAATCTTTTGCAGTTCCTGCTTTTCGCTTTGCCGCTATCGCGAGAGTATCTTCAGCCAATTTTTTTGGCAACAAAACGGTCGCTCAATAATCACATTTTTGCTCATTGCAATTTTCGCATTTTTGCTTGAAATGCTACTGCTCCCGTCTTTCTGCTCCGCTTTCTTCATTGTGAAATGACGTTTTTCACAAAAGTTGCAAAATTATTTTCTTGAGGTAGGCAGCGATGTCGGCAGTCATTGCGGCGTCCTCGCCCTCGACGAGGATGCGGATTTTGTTTTCCGTGCCGCTTGCGCGCACGACAAGTCTGCCGCCGTCGCTGAGCAAATTTTGCCCACGGTCGATTGCGTCGAGTAGTTTTTCATTTTTCAAAACCACTTCCTTATCTACATTTTCGACAGGTACGTCAATTTCAGTTGCGGGATAGATTTTCAGACCTTTCAAAATATCTTGCGGCGATTTATTGAGTATTTTCAAAAGTTTTACCATATAAAGGGCGCTATAGATTCCGTCGCCCGTTTTTACAAAGTCGCTAATGATTATATGCCCTGCTTTTTCGCCGCCGAGTGGTAGTTTTTCATTTTGCAGGCACACACTGACGTTTTTATCCCCGACTTGCACACGTTTGACGGTTATGCCGCGTTTATTTAGCGAGTGTTCGACGCCAAAGTTTGTGAGTATGGTTGCAACTAATGTGTTGCCATAGAGGATGCCCATTTCTTTCATAAGTGTGGCAAGCACAAACATCATTTTGTCGCCGTCCAAAATTTCCCCGTTGTTTAGCACACATATGACGCGGTCGCCGTCGCCGTCAAAGGCAAAGCCGATGTCAAACCCGCCGTGCTTGATGGCGTTTTGCAAAAACTCAGGGTGCAGCGCGCCACAGTTGTCGTTGATTTTTGCGCCGTTTGCAGCATTATTGAATGCGGTGACTTTGGCGTTCAGTTTTTTGAAAACCTTTTCAGCCACTTCATAGCACGCACCGTTTGCGCAATCAAGCGCAATATTATAGGATGACAAGTCTATGTTGATATTATTTTCGACTTTTGACACATATCTTTCACTCAAACTATCGTCGCGTACATACTGTCCCATTTTGTCAAAGGTTTGCAAACCGAAATCAGTTTCGTTTTTTAATATGTACTCTAGTTTTTTGATTTGGTCGCCATTTATTTTATTGCCGACACTATCAAAAATCTTTATTCCGTTATATTGTGGCGGGTTATGCGATGCTGTTATCATTACGCCAAAGTCAAAGCCTGCTACTTGCGCACTCACGGCGGGTGTTGGCAATATGCCTGCATCCACAACCATTGCACCGTGCGCAAGTGCGCCAGAAATGAGCGCGTGCTTGACAAAGTCCGTGCTAGTGCGTGTATCGCCTGCAATCAAAATTTGCGGGCGCTTGTCACAAGTTTTGTTTTCATTCGCCAAAATCGCAAGCGCCTTGCCCACTTTGTAACAAAGTTGTGGTGTCAAAAACTCCCCCACAATGCCGCGTATGCCGTCTGTTCCAAACAAGTTCATAATATTTCTCCAAATTTCACTTACTATAATAAATATTGAAATATAAAGTAAACTATGTTTTTCTCTTATTAATTGTGCCAAAGTGGACGTTTTTTGTCATAATGGTATTTTCATAGACATACAATATAAATTACAATATTATTTTACTTTTATGTATACAAATTTATTATATTTACTTGTATTTTGACGCAAAATATAGTACAATGTTAGCATATAAGATAAGGAGAAAATTATGGAAATCGCTACAATAGTAACAATTTCACTCAACGCTATTTTTGCGTTGTGCGTAATACTTGGTTTTTTGTGGGGTCTCAAGCGCGGGCTCAAACGCTCGGCAATGCGCATTGGATTTATTGCGGGCTGCTTGCTGCTTGCATTCTTCATTGCAATGCCGGTGACAAGTTCAATTGTCAATATGGACATATCGTCTGTATATACATACACTGACCCTGACGGCATTGTGCACAAGACACCGAGTGACATAATCGCAAACGCGGTGGCAAACATTTCGCCTGATGTCAAGGAGGCTTACGACAACAGTGAGAGCTTGAGGGCACTCATTGATGCTTTGCCTCAAATGATAATACAAAGCATTGTGTTTGTTATTCTATTCTGGCTGCTAAAACTCATTACTTGGCCGATTTTCGCCATCACTGCAAAAGTACTTTGGGGCCAGAAAAAGGAAAAG
>CALDMJ010000159.1 GCA_937914725.1 uncultured Clostridia bacterium
AAACTTTAGACGCCCCCCCCCCCCATTTAGTTAAGTGCTTAATCATTTTTCTACCTCACTTTTTAATTATTCGTTGTTAGTTTACCACAACTTCGAAAAAATATCAAACGATTTACACATTATTTTAAAATATTTTGCCGTTTTTTCGTTTCGCATTTTGGGCGTTTGACAAAAATTGCGAAGTATGATAAAATAAAATAACGAGGTATAGCAATGAAATTAATTGAAAGAAGTTACTATTTAAATAAACTAAAAGACGTTATGGGTACGCCCGATATCAAGGTTATAACAGGTATACGCAGGTGCGGTAAATCAAAACTTATGGACAGGTTTATTGAATATTTGCGCGCGCAAGATGAAAACAATAATATTATTAGAATCAAGTTGACATTGAAAGAATTTGAGGCATTAAAAAACGCGGATACTCTTTATAATTATGTAGACGCGCACTACAAATCAAACTGCAACAACTTTCTTTTTGTAGATGAAGTTCAACTTTGCCCCAACTTTGAGAATATAATAAATAGTTTGTATGAAGAAGAAAAATATGACATTTACCTAACTGGCTCAAACGCGTTTCTTCTCTCTAGCGACCTTGCAACATTGTTTGGCGGCAGAACGTATGAGTTATCTATGTTTCCGTTCTCTTTTCAAGAATATTTGACCTATTTCCCCCAAGACGATTTAAATCAAGCATTTGAAAACTATGTTGTTCAGGGCGGGCTTGCTGGTTCGTACCTATACAAAAACAAAGAGGACGCACAAAAATACTTGTCCTCTTTAGTAAAGTCAACAATAACAAAAGATGTTGTGAGAAAATTTAAGATTGAAAATGAAGACCTATTGAATATGATAAGCGAATACCTTATGGACAACGTGGGCAACAAAACGTCGTTGCGCAATATTGCAAACACGTTGACGTCGACTTCATACAAAACAAACGACAAAACAGTCGGTAACTATGTATACTGCCTTTGCAAGAGTTTTTTGTTCTACCCATTTACAAGGTACGATATTAAAGGAAAAAAATATTTGGAATCCGACAAAAAGTACTACTTAGCAGATGTTTCGCTGCGCTTTGCGATTTTGGGGCATAAAAATATGGATTATGGTCACATTTATGAAAACATCGTGGCTATAGAATTGTTGCGCAGAGGTTATGAAGTATATGTGGGAGTCCTAAACGACAAGGAAATTGATTTTGTCGCAATAAAAAACGGCATCAAAACCTACATTCAAGTCAGCGACGACATATCCGCCGAAAAAACTAAGGAACGAGAAGTAAACGCTTTGCTAGCGATTGAAGATGCCTATCCAAAAATTCTGTTAGCAAACACTAAGCACGAAGACAGCCAAATTGAAGGCGTCAAAATTATCGACATCGCAAGGTGGCTCGCAGGTGTTTCGCAATTTTGACAATTTCCCAAAATTGCGAAACGAATACCTAGAATATAATAAGGTACATAGCAATTTAACTATGTACCTCAGTATATATATTGTCACCCAACCAACCCCACAGTCGCAGATTATCCCGCCGAGTGATAAACATTGTAGAAAGCGCTTACCCTGCCGCCCGCGACTGTTTCTGACACGTAGGGACAGTATCTACAGCCGCGGGCTATCCCGCCAGCCGCGGGGCTATCCCCGCCATAGTAAATCAACTTTGTTCACTAAAAATACAGTTATAACTTTGCGTGATTTCAGCAATCGACGCGTCAAGGCGCGCTTTGTCCAAATCAGACAACTGCAACTCAATCACTTCCTGTATGCCGCTGCGGTTGATAACGCACGGGCGCGAATAATATATGTCGTGCGCGCTGTCGTACGCCGAAACAGTCAGCACCTCGTGTGCGTCCTGCAAAATCGCGTTTGTAATTTTGACAAGGCTAATCCCAATGCCATAGCAGGTGTACCCCTTTTTGTTGATAATTTCATACGCGCTCTTGCGAACTCTGTCCTCAATCTCAGCCATTTCGTCCGACGAAAGGTAGAATGCCGCCGTGTTCATCGCGACAAGCGCGTTGTTCCACGCAACAAACTCGCTGTCGCCGTGTTCGCCAATGACATAGGCGTGCACGTGGCGCGGATTAATCTTGATTTTCTCGCCCACATAAAACTTTAGTCGCGCCGTGTCAAGCACTGTTCCGCTTCCAATTACCTTTTCGGGCGCAAAATGCGACAGTTTTTGCGTGATAGTTGTCATAACATCAAGCGGATTTGTCGCAATCAAGTAAATTCCATTAAAGCCCGTCGGCGTGATTTTGCCGATAATGTCGGCAAAAACCGCATAGTTTTTGTCAATCAACTTTTGGCGCGACTCGCCCTTTTCTTGATTGCGCCCCGCGCAAATAACAACAATGTCCGCATTGCTGCACTCGCTATATTCGCCCGCGTAAACGCGCGTCGCGTTGCCGCAGTACGGAACAGCGTCGTTCAAGTCCTGCGCCTGCCCCGCCGCGTATTCCGTGTTGATGTCAATCAAGCAAAGTTCGTCCACATTTGCCCCGCTCGTCAGCAGCGCATACGCATACGCCATACCAACATTTCCGCACCCAACTAGCACAATTTTATTCATAATGATAACTCCTTTTTGTTTTGCCACGCGCACTTGACTTATCCCTCTTTCGCGCGATTTTTCTATTGTTATTATACACTTTTTGAGCACATTTAGTCAATTAAATCAAGCACTCTACGTTTTATGACAGGACTATCCTGCAAAAAAAAGTACATAGCAAATTAACTATGTACCCAAATTCATATAGTGCCACTCACCAAACCTACAGCCGCGGGCTACCCCACAAAAAAGGTACATAATCCAATAACTATGTACCTAAACCGTATAAAGCCACCCAAACAAACCCGCACCAGTGGCGTCTGCCACCAGCCGCGGGGCTATCCCAGCCGAGCGATAAACATTGTGGAAAGCACATACACTGCCGTCCGCGAAAGCAACTTACACGTAGGAACAGTACCTGCAGCAGCGGGGCTATCCCAGCCACCAGCCGTGCGCTTTCGCACCCGAGAACACACGTCTATAGAAAGCATACAACTATGCCGTCTACATAAGCAACTTGCGTGTAGGGACAGCACCTACAGCCGTGCGCTATCGCACCGAGAACTACAGTGTTAGAAAGCGCATAAATATGCCGCCCGCAAAAGCCAAATCTCCGTAGAGACAGTACCTACAGCCGTGCGCTATCGCACCCCCGCCTTGCGCCGCAGTGCTTACAAAACTTCGCGCTTGCCGAAATCGGTTGCCCACAGTTTTCGCAAAATTTGCCCGCTTGCTCCGTTTTTTCATCTGTACTTTGCGCATATGTGTTAGCATTTTGCGCAGGCGCGCCATACGGCACGTTGCCGTGTGCGGCTGCCGACTCGTTCCAAGCGTCCGCCTCTTGTCTCGATATCTCCTTTGCTGCATCCCCGACGATGTCGCCCGCCGTATCAGCAATGTCTTTCAATTCGCTTTTGTTCTCCCTTGCGACATACCTAGTCGTTTTGATGCCCCATTTAGCAAAAACTGGCGCTAGTGCTGAAAAAATCAACGCCAAACCAATCATCATCAAAACGCCACCGCCAAAGCAAGTAAATGTTTTAGATGAATTGCTATCAAACCACGCATCGTCGCTCATATCTGGTACTTTTTTCGTAAGCCCCAATATGAGAACCACAACACCCGCAATGAACAACA
>CALDMJ010000160.1 GCA_937914725.1 uncultured Clostridia bacterium
AGGACTTTATCAAGTGTCCATGTTGTGTTTGCTGCTACCTTACTTGATGTAGTCATTATGTTTGAATCGCTTTGTGAAACAGTAAATTCAGTTGGATTTGACATTTTTACCGCTACTGCTTTATTTTTGGCTTCGCTTCCGATTTCAATATTGCTTCCATTTACAGAAATCGCAACTTTAATGTATGCTGGAGCAGAAGTCTTTGTCAATCCGAAAGACATAACATTTAATGCGTTAGTGTCTTTACCTGCGACAGATACAGTACCATCTGTACCTACTGAAATAGTGAAAGTACCAGCATCAGCTGTTCCGTTAAACCCGCCGATGACCAAGGCAGCCGTACCACTAAATGTGATTGTACCAGTTGCAGTCTTGCTGCTTTGAGCAGCAGCGAAAGTGAATGTCAAAGCGATTGAAATTGCGAGCAAGATTGAGAGTGCAATCATTGCCAAACTTTGTTTTGAAACTTTTTGCATTTTTAATTTTCTCCTTCTTTTTCTTTTGTTTCATTTTTTTACAAGGAAAAATGGAAAACAAACGCAATTCTTAACACTATTTTTACACTGAAAAATGAAGAAATAAACGCAATTTCAAAAGCTGATTTTTACAAGGGGAATTGGAAGAAGCAAAGGCAATTTTTAACGCTATTTTTGTAAGTAAGTCACACAAAAAAACACACAAGCAGTATTTGTGTGTTCGAGCGCTATTTGCGCGTTTGTGTTTAGACATTTGTTGAATTTATAATGTTGATATTCGTGGCGGTGAAAGATATTGTGTAATTCTTAGATTCTTCGGTCGGTAAAAATATGGTTGTTGTGCTGCCTAAGGTTGTTTGTGTACAATCGTTAGTTGGTAGAGTAAAATTCAATTTGTTTGGAACTATTGCCTTAATTTTAATATAGAACTCGCTAGCACTTGTTTGCGGAACAAATGTGTATTTATCGGTTTGCATACATACACTCGAAATCGAGTTTCCGCTCTCGTCAAATAGATAGACCATAATACACTGCCCAGCGAAATTTGTGCATTCTATTGTTATTGACAAACTTTCTTCGTCTTGTGTGTTTAGTTTAAATACCGCGCTATAGGTTCTATCTCCATACGAACCCGCGGGAATAGTCACTTCCATTTGCGGTTCTTCATTTTCAGCCGTTATCCAACCAACAAAAGTGTAGCCTGCCTTTGTTGGCGCAATCAAGGTTATGGTGTCATCTTCTATGTTGTACCGCGTCGGGCTTTCGATTGCAAGCACGCCGCCATTTAGTTCGTATTTTATCGAATACTCAATCGGCGAAAATTTTGCAGTTAGCGTTGCACTGCCAGCGATATCCCACGCCCGAACATTTTTGCCCGTGCTGTCAAAATACTGCACGTCTTTCTCGCTATAGTATCCGTCAAACTTATAATGTTCTTCGCTTGCAGGAACTTTCACCGTATCAGTTGTTGTTGAACCAAATGTCATCGAAATGTCTTGCGAGTTTTCGCTATCGCTGCCAATTTTAACCGTATAGTTATTCGCTTGCCAACACGGCGTACAATTAAAATCTCTTGTAATTGCAGTCATATTGGTTACCTCATTCCCATTTTTCTCTTTCCATTTACCAGTATAAGTATAACCTGCTCTTTTGGGCGTCGGCAATGTTCCCATATCTTCTGGACTTTTGCCTTTTTCATATTTATACACTTGCATAAAAACTTTTTCACCAACACGCTGCCACGCTTTTGGTTGTGGATGCTCTTCATCAAGTTCGGCGTCATCTTCCATTGTTAAAGTTACCGTGAATTCAAAAGATTCTACTTCATTAGCATATAATTTAAAAATTCCTTGAGTCGTTAATTCGTTTATAACGCTATCAGGAGTTATTCTGTTGCCAGTAAATTTTTGGTTATTATACCAAATGTAAATATTCTCATTAGGCAAGCCGAGTTCTTCATTCGTTGGAAAATCAAAACAATCTTTTAACGCGCAGCCAAAATATCCCGTTTGCGCTTCTAAAGCTTCGCCGTTTACCATAATATCAACACGATATCCACCTACAAAAAACTTAACTGCAACTTCCACACCCACCCAATTTACGTACAACACTGTTGGTGAATCTTCCAAAATGGGCTTTGTGCCGACGCCGTCCGCGTTGATATATTGTTCTCCCCATTCTTTATTCGGCAAACAATTAGTTGGTTTTTCCGTCCAACAACCATTGAAAACGTAGTTGGTTTTTGTCGGTATAGTATCTAAAGTTATAACTTGACCATAAGTGCATTCGGCAGTGTTTACAAGCGTTTCAGTGTTGTTGACCGCATCAAATTCCATTATTAATATCGTCGAAGTCATTGCACTGAACGCATCTACATCGTCGTGTAAAGATGTGCTATATTCCACGCCAATAGTTTGCGACTGCCCGAAAACTATCAATCCAACTGAAAGTGCGCAAGACATAGATACTGCCGTCATTATTGCAACTACCAAACGCGCCGCAATGGCAAAACGATGTCTTAATTTTTGAGCCATTTTTTCAGTAATTGTTTTCCCCAAACTTTTAAGCCCCTTTTATTGCGCATAAACATTTATCTTGCAAAAACAATTGCTTCTCGTGCGCTTTTATCATTCTTCACTATTCAAATTATACACCAATATTTACCAATTGTCAATAAGGAAAACATATTTTTATTCGACTTTACGCAAATTGTTAATTCTCAAAGTAAATTTCATAGTGGAATTTGATGTGGAATTTACTTTGGGAATTAACGATATTTTTTTAGTTTTATCGATTTGTCATAGTTGTGGGCAAGCAAAATGGTGTGGGGCGAGGCGTCACTTTAAATGTTGAAGATATGTTGTATATAGTTTTACGATATATGTTGTGTATAGTCGTATTGTGTATAGTTGTATAGTCGTGTTGTGTATATATGTTGCATTTATGCTATATATTGTTCTCTCTGTATATTTGCTATATATATGCTGTATATTGTTCTCTATATTTATGTTGCATAAATGGTGCATATATATGTTGTGTATATGTGCTATATATATAAAGAATAATGTGTCCGCGGCGTGAACCCAGTGTGACCAAAGGGGCGCGCGTGAAACATTGTTTGCGCGTACAAGGCTGAGGAGTATTTTCACCGCTTGACTGCAATTTTCTCTTGTGTTTTATATGCACACGCAAATGTTTAGATTAGCGTGTGTCGGTGCCGTCTGTCGTTTGTTTCGCAGCAGTATTCGACGTGGCAAGTTTCGGTGCGTCCGCACAAGCCGAGTTCGGCGACACGCATACTACTGCGATATAAAGTTGAGTTTTGCGTAAAATGTGAATATTTTGCAGAGATTTTTGGGCAGAATTGATAAAGTGAGACAAAGTGAAAGGGTGAAAAAGAGGGTGTTTTTGTGTAAAGTGACGAAAAATAATTTTTTTTTGATTTTTATGTCGAAATTTGTTTGACTTTTTTTTCTCAATTAATTATAATGTAGCCAAGATGAACGTTATGGGTTTCTGTAACTTCGTCGTCCTAACACTGAAACCGAAATAATAAGGGTACATAACCCCACTCTTGTCGTTTCAATTTCAGTGTAAAAAAATGAAACAAAAGAAAAGAAGGAGAAAATTAAAAATGCAAAAAGTTT
>CALDMJ010000161.1 GCA_937914725.1 uncultured Clostridia bacterium
CAGTCTTGAAATCTTTATCGCCGCACGCCGCGAACACAACGCTTGTGCAAACAAGCAAGATTCCACAGATTAGTAGTCTTAACTTATTCATTTTTTGCCTCCTAGTGAATAGTATTTGTAATCTATGGTTTGATTATACTGAAATATTATATTCAAGTCAAGCATTTTGAGGAACTTTTTTGCACAATTTTGTGAACCCGCCTTTTACATAAAGGAATACCTTGTTTATAAGCTGACGCGGTCAATGTATCTATTCACTCATAATGTATTTTGTCCCCTTCCGGGAGATTTCTCCACTTCGGCGGCGACTACGTCGCCAACTTCGGTCGAAATGACAATGGGGTGAGTACCTTACCACAATAATAAGGTTGTACTCAATTACTTGTAGTAACGGTAACCACAGCCGCGGGGCTATCCCCACCGAGAACGAGTGGCTATAGAATGCACTCAAGTACGCCGTCCATTAAAGCAAATGTTGCGTAGGCACAGTACTTGCAGTCGCGGCCTATCCCACAAAAAAAGGTACACAGTAAATTAACCGTGTACCATACTTAATATAGTGCCACTACACAAATCTGTAGCGGCGGCCTCCACCGAGAACGAGGGTCTATAGAAAGCACTTAAGCACGCCGCCCACACAAGCAACTAACTCGTAGGGACAGTACCTGCAGCCGTGCGCTATCGCACAAAAAAGTGCGCTAGCGGGGTACTAGCGCACTTTGCGATGAGGTATTAGACAATTAGGCTTGTGTAAAAAATTAGGGGGAAATGCGTCACAGTTAGTTATACAAAAGGAGAAAAATTTTCATACAGACAGTGTAGTTCCTAAAATGGCAACGTTACATTAAAGAATATGCAACCAAACTACACAGTTCAAACTCAACTCGTGGGGATTTTGCGACGTCTTGTTCAATTGGGGAAAGAACAAGCAATGGGTAACTCTGTCGCAAACATTTTTGTCTTTACCTTTTGCGCATAATAGCATTTACGCATTCAAAAATCAATTGGGATGAGTTGTCCGTTTGAACAAAGGACGCTTTCAAAGAGGTGCTACTAAGCCACAAGCCAATGGGCATACCTCATAGTTAATCTCTCGATTAACTGACGCTATTATATAATATTGAATTTGAACTTTATTTGAATTTTTGAAAAATTTGTCATTTTTTCAAATTTTTTATAAATTTTTTTGTTTTTTTGTTTTTTTACGACACAAAATCGTTTGCAACTATTGTATATTTATCCGTTTGTGCAGTTTCGCCCGCCCTTTTATACTTGATAGAAACAGTATCATTTGCGCGTAGTTGCAACAACACATTGTCGATTTCATAGTATCTATTTAATGTGATTTCATTGTCGTTTACAACTATTGACACCAAAACATCGCCCGCTTGCAAGCTAAGCGTATCAAAAATTGAACCCGTTGTCACGCTATCGACGGAAATTGTTTCTTTGATATACCCGTAGCCAGTTGTTTCGTCGTAGACATATTTTGAATTAGAAGTATCAATTGTGACGCCAAACTTTGGCTTTTTCACTGTTGATGCGGTTGTTCCGTCATAGTTGCGCATAATATTGTTGACGACATTTTTGACGATGTCGAGCGGAATGGCGTAGTTGACGTTTTGGTCGTCATTGTCACCCGCGTTGGTTAGCCCGATGAGTTCGCCGCGCGAATTGAACAATCCGCCACCGCTGCTTCCCTCATAGATGGCTGTATCAATGCGAATGCTGCGATAACTGCGCGTCGTGCCGTCGATGTTGAGGTTGATGAATTCATTATCGACCGAAACAATGCCTTCCGTCGCGCTGATGCCCTCATTTTCGGGGTTGCCGATTGCGATGGCAGTTTGCCCGACGTGGTAGGAGTCTGCAAGCGTAACCGCTTTGACGTTCTCATTGATTGCCACGACGTCACTTGTTTTTGCTTTCAAAATCGCGATGTCGTAATTGACTGAACCGCCAACGTATTCAAACTCGATGGCATAGTCGCCATAATCATAAACTTTATATCCGTTGTTGGTTTGGCTCGTTTCGGTTGGCGTTCCGTCGCTGCCATAGAGATAGCCGTGGATGTTCTTTGCGATGTTGCCGCCGTTGTCGGCGTTTGCGGACGCACTATAGACGACGTGGTAGTTTGTCAAAATATAGGTGTAGTCGTTGTCGATTTGGTACACGACGCCCGAACCGCACGAAATCGACACTGCTTTTGTCGATGTTTGGTACGGCCAGCCACTTGTGCTTGTAACCGCAAACTCGGTGTAAATTTTCAAGCACGATTGTAGACATTGGTTGATAACTGCCGAATTGTCCACATTGTCAGTTTTCAAGTACATTTGCAAAAAGTCGGCAAACGAAATTTCGCCATAGAGTGCGACATACTGATTGTATATTTCTTGTATTGTTGGCGATGCGGCATCCTTGCCGTCTTTGCCGTTTTCGACATAGAAATTATACGTACTGCCGTCGGAATACGTGATTGTATAGGTGTCTGTTAGCCCCGAACTGCCCGTTTTTTCGATGCTAGTGATTGTTTTGGTGTTGCCGATTGAGCAACCACCGAATAGCAGGCACACGCATACGATGATTGCAAGCAGCAATGCGCCCACGTATTGAATTTTTGTTTTTTTGTTGTTTTTTTCCATAATTCGCCTCGATTTCCTGTTTCCATTGTATTATTATATCACATTTTGAAAACATTT
>CALDMJ010000162.1 GCA_937914725.1 uncultured Clostridia bacterium
AGCCGATTCCTTCTTTTTGATACGACTCAATTACCCTATCAATGTAGTCGTCATTTTTGACGTACGACATTTTATTGTAGTTAGCATCGCCTATAACTGCTTTAATAAATTCAGCGTCGGAAGAAAAATTATCAAACAAGTTTTGCGGTTCGACAAAATAATCTAAAAGTAAAAACTTTTGCTTTAATGTTATGCCTTCAAACGAATCAAGCCAAACCGCCGTCCTTTCGTTGTGTAAATTTTCTTTCATATTCTCTCCTTTCTCTTATATAATGAAACTACAATATATATTTCTTATCTAGTGAGCGATACCCGATTGCTTCGGCAATATGCTCAAGTTCTATGCTTTCACAACCCTCAAGGTCAGCAATTGTACGTGCAACTTTCAAAATACGGTTGTGTCCGCGCGCACTGAGATTGAGACTTTCAAACGCGTCGGCAAGCAAATCTTCACTATCTTTATCTAATTTGCAATATGTTTGAATCATTTGTGGGGTCATTTCACTGTTGCTATAGATTCCATCATCCTTATAGCGTGCCAATTGAATTGCACGCGCTTTGTTGACGCGCTTTTTGATATCCGCGGATGATTCCGCCGTCGTATCCGACTTTAATTCATTATAAGAAATTCCGTCCACTTCCATATGAATGTCAATTCTATCCATAAGTGGACCTGACAATTTGTTTAAGTACTTATATATTTGCGCGGGGGTACAGCGACACTGGTTTGTGTCCGAACCATAATAGCCACACGGGCAAGGGTTCATTGACGCAATCATCGTAAAGTTTGCGGGATACTCGACAGTCATTTTGTTGCGCGCGATTGTGATTTTGCCGTCCTCTAGTGGTTGGCGGAGTGTTTCGACTGTTCTACGATTATATTCAGGCAGTTCATCTAGGAACAATACGCCGTTGTGTGCGAGACTTATTTCTCCAGGTTTAGCATTAGCGCCACCTCCTGTTAATGCAATCAATGTGGCGGTGTGGTGTGGCGAACGGAATGGGCGCGTCGAAACGATGCCTTCTTTATTATCTAGGATGCCTGCTATACTGTGTATCTTTGTGCATTCAAGCGCTTCGCTAAATGTCATATCGGGTAATATACTTGCAAAGCACTTTGCTAGCATTGTTTTACCTGCCCCCGGTGGGCCAATCATAAGAACATTATGTCCGCCCGCTGCCGCGATTTCTAGTGCGCGTTTTGCTTGCGATTGTCCTTTGACGTATTTGAAGTCGTTTGAATATTTTTGCTCCTGCAATACATTCTCGTAGTTGCGGCTTTCAAGCGGCTTCACATCAATTTCCCCATTTAGGAACGCTACCACATCACTAAGGCTATCAAAGGCATAGATTTCTGTCCCTTCAATAAAACTTGCTTCCATTGCATTCTTGCGCGGAACAATTACTTTGCGGATGCCTAAGTCGTGCGCTGAAATAAGTATTGGCAATACCCCATTAACGTGGCGCATTGAGCCATCTAGCGACAACTCGCCGATATATGCAAACTCCTTTGCCCTCTCACATTGTACTTGGTCACTTGCCATAAGCAGCCCGATAGCGGTGGCTAAATCATATATAGACCCCTCTTTCTTTGTGTCAGCGGGCGCAAGATTGATTGTTATGTTGAGCATAGGATATTTGAGCCCTGAGTTCTTTATTGCGGAACGTATGCGTTCCTTTCCCTCTTTGACAGCGGCGTCGGGCAGCCCGACTGTTTCATAGGACGGCATACCGCTATTGAGGTCGACTTCTATTTCGACAAGATATCCATCTATTCCGTTTAGTCCAAAACTTTTAACATTTGCCAGCATTTTCTTTCCCTCTCGTATTTATTTGTTGCAAAAGTAGCATAATATCACATATTAACATAATATTATAACTCAATATTATCATTTTGGCAAGCAAAAACAATTAAGTTGTCAATTTAGTCTATAGTTAGATCTCATTAATTCCCAAAGTTTTGGAAATAATATTTTAAAATACATTTTGATAATTTCAAAAACTGTGTTATACTAAAATATTGAGGTTTATTGTGGATTTAATTATTATTGACGGCAACTCGCTTGCCAATCGCGCATTTTATGCAATGCCGCCGCTTAAAAACAAAAACGGACTCGTTTGCAACGCTATTTTTGGGTTTTGCAATATTTTAGTAAAACTAATTACTGAAAACAACCCAAAGTACTTTGCTGTGGCTTTTGATGCGCACAAGCCGACTTTTAGGCACGAAAAGTACGCTGAGTACAAGGCTGGACGCAATGCGATGCCTGAAGATTTGGTTACGCAGATGCCGCTTTTGCAAGAATTATTGCGCGATATGGGTATTAAGGTCTTGATAAAAGACGGAATTGAGGCGGACGATATTGTTGGCACGCTTGCAAAACGTTTTGACTTAGACACGGTTATTGTTTCGGGAGACAAGGACTTACTACAACTCATTGACGAACACACAAAAGTTTGGCTGACGCGCAAAGGGATTTCGGAGACTGAAGTCTTTGATTTGGCACACTTCCGCGAAGTATATGGTTTTGAACCACCACAAATGGTAGACTTAAAGTCTATGATGGGTGATTCTAGCGACAATATCCCCGGAATTGCGGGCGTTGGCGAAAAGACGGCGCTTGAATTTATGCACACATATGGCTCGCTTGATAATTTATACGCGCACATTGATGAATTAAAGGGTGCTAAGCGTGAAAAGGTGGAAAAAAGTAAGGATATGGCGTACTTAAGCTTTGACCTTGCGACGATCGACACAAAGAGTGACATTGAATGTACGCTTGATGAACTATCCTTTCAATTCCCTTTTAACAATGTCGTGAAACAAAAATTTGCCGATTATGAATTTACTTCCCTTTTAAAGCGCAATATTTTTGAGGATAGTGCTGAAATTACAAAAGTTAATGCTGTTAAATGTGAAGATGTCGAAATTCAAACGCTAGAACAAATGCAAGAAATTGTTGCGACACACAAAAATGCTGAACTTTTCGCGGCGCATTATGAAAAGTATTACGATGCTTTTCATTTCGCTTTTGATTTGAAAACAAACTATTTTTTCATTTTGGAAAATGCAAAAGAAAATACGAAACAATATTTTGATTTACTTGTTCCGTTTATTCAAAATGAAAAGGTTGAAAAAGTTTACTTTAAATACAAAAAACAAAAACACTTTTTTGCAGACTTTGACATCAACATCAATATGCCGTGCTTTGATGTGGCACTTGCACAATACTTAATTGACCCATCTGTCAAGTTTGAAATTATAGACAAGGCGTTTGACTACTTGGGTCTAAACATCGAACACATCGGCGTTGGAATTTTGCAAGCAAAAAATATATTGAAACCCAAAATTGACGAAATGGAGTTGCACGATTTATACTACAATCTTGAACTTAAACTCGAAGATGTTTTGTTTGATATGGAGCAAGAAGGAATTAAGGTTGATAGGCACATTTTACTTGAACTCACAAACACATTTTCGTCACAAATTGATGGAATTGTTGACCAAATCTATGAACTAGCGGGCGAAAAATTTAACATTAATTCGACACTACAACTTGCGGAAATTTTGTTTGATAAGTTGAATATCCCACTTCCTAAAAACAAAAAGCGTTCGACTAATGTGGAGATTTTGCAGGAGATTGAACACGAACACCCGATTATTCCGCTGCTAATGCGCTATCGCAAGGTACAAAAAATTGTCAGCACGTATCTCGACGGATTGATTCCGCATCTTGACAATGATGACATTATCCACACGGAATTTAATCAAACAATGGCAGCGACAGGTAGACTTTCAAGCGTCAATCCTAATTTGCAAAACATTCCAACGCGCGATGAAGAAGGCAAAAGTTTGCGCAAAATGTTTGTGGTTAAATCCAGTGACAACATATTCATTTCCGCAGACTACAGCCAAATTGAATTGAGGTTGCTTGCACACTATAGTCAAGACGAAAAACTTGTCAATGCCTTTAAGACGGGTCACGACATTCATATTTATACGGCAAGTGAGATTTTCCACACGCCAATTGATGCGGTTACGCCGTCAATGCGTCGCATTGCAAAGACTGTCAACTTTGGCATTATTTATGGGATGAGCGATTTTGGGCTTGCTCAAGGTTTGCAAATACCACGCAAAGAGGCAAAGCATTATATCGAAACATACTTTGAAAAATACAGCGGCGTCAAAGAATATATGGAAAATTGCGTGGAACAAGCGCGCAAAGACGGCTTTGTTTGCACTATGTTTGGTAGAAAACGCTATGTCCCCGAGTTGCAATCTAAAAACAAGATTGTAGAAAAACTGGGCGAACGCATTGCAATGAACTCCCCTTTGCAAGGCACTGAAAGTGATATCATCAAAATTGCAATGATAAATATTTTTGAGAAATTTAAAGAAAACAATTTGCAAAGCAAACTTATTTTGCAAATTCACGACGAATTGATTGTTGAGGCAAAAGAAAGCGAAAAAGATATTGTTAGCAATATTTTGAAAGAACAAATGGAAAATGTTGTCACGCTCAATGTCCCTTTGACTGTCAATCTTTCATACGGAAAGTCGTGGTTTGATTTGGAGAAAGAATAACAATGCGAATGTGAAAGCAAAAAAGTCGGCACAAATGTGCTGACTTTTTTGCTGTTTTTTGATTTAACGAGCGCTTAATTTGACAATGTAATGTAAATTCATTTCAATGGATGCCATACTTTTACAACTCTATTTTTACATTAGAAAATCACTCACTATTTTTTTTAGAACATAAATGTTTAATTCAAGTATGGTTTCAAGAATCTGCCTGTATGACTATTTTGAGTGTTTGCCACTTTTTCAGGCGTGCCTTCGACGATAATTTTGCCGCCTTTGTCGCCGCCTTCTGGTCCTATATCGATAATATAGTCGGCGACTTTAATCAAGTCTAAGTTATGCTCGATGACGATAACTGTATTTCCGCCTGACACGAGACGTTGCAAAATGTTGATTAGTTTATCGACATCATACATTGAGAGCCCCGTTGTTGGTTCGTCGAGGATATAGACTGTTTTGCCTGTGTTACGTTTTGCAAGTTCGGTGGCGAGTTTGACTCTTTGCGCTTCCCCGCCACTCAAGGTTGTTGCGGGTTGCCCGAGTTTGATATAGCCGAGTCCAACGTCGTATAATGTTTGTATTTTGTTTTTGAGTTGCGGAACACTGTCAAAAAATTCAAGCGCTTCCTCGACGGTCATATCTAGGACATCGAAAATTGATTTGCCTTTATACTTGACTTCAAGCGTTTCGCGATTATAGCGCTTACCCTTGCACACTTCGCAAGGAACATACACATCGGGCAAGAAAAACATTTCGATTTTCTTGATGCCGTCGCCTGAGCAGGCTTCACAGCGCCCGCCACTGACGTTGAAACTAAAGCGCCCCATTTCGTAGCCGCGTTCGCGCGCGTCTTGCGTTTTCGCAAACAATTCGCGAATTGTTGTGAATATTCCGCAATATGTTGCGGGGTTGCTGCGCGGGGTTCTGCCGATTGGGTTTTGGTCGATGAAAATTGCTTTATCACAGTTTTCGACGCCTAGTATTTCGGTGTACTTTCCTTCGGTGAGTTCCGATTTATTCAATCTATTTGAAAGCGCTGGCCACAGTGTTTCAGTTATCAAACTGCTTTTTCCACTACCGCTAACACCTGTGATGACGTTAAATACGCCGAGCGGCAATTTTAGGTTGACATTTTTCAAATTGTTTTGTTTTGCACCTTTGATTTCGATGAATTTATCCCCGATTTTTCGGCGCATTGTTGGCACTTCTATTTTCTTTTTGCCTGAAATGTATTGACCTGTAATTGAGCGTTCGCATTCTTTTAGCCCGTCGACATCACCCGAGTATACAAGTTCACCGCCACGTTCGCCCGCGTATGGTCCAATATCAACAATATAGTCGGCGGCTTTGATAGTATCTTCGTCGTGTTCGACAACGATAACTGAATTACCTAAGTCGCGCAAGTGCTTTAACGTAAGCAATAATCTTTCGTTGTCACGTTGGTGCAATCCTATACTTGGCTCGTCAAGAATATACAAAACACCTGTCAAGCCGCTGCCGATTTGCGAGGCGAGGCGAATGCGTTGCGACTCACCACCTGAAAGCGTGCTTGATGAGCGCGAAAGAGTCAAGTAATCAAGCCCCACATCAATCAAAAAGTGTAATCGCGCTTTGATTTCCTTCAAAATCGGTTCAGCTATTGAGTACTGATACGGTGTCAATTCTATTTTTTCAAAAAAATCTACTGTTTCGATAATTGGCAAGTCGCAAACGTCGTTGATGTTTTTGTTTTCAATTTTCACAGCAAGTGCTTCAGGGCGAAGACGCTGTCCGTGGCAGTGTGGACATTCGCGCTCTACCATAAATCTGCCGATGTCGGCTTTAGCGCTTTCGCTGTTTGTTTCGCGGTAGCGTCTTTCAAGATTGTTGACAATGCCTTCGTATGGATGGACAAATTTGCGTGACCTGCCGTTGTTTGATGTGAAATTAAATTCGACTTCTTCACTTCCCGTGCCGTATAGGATGATGTTTTGGACACTCTTTGGCAAGTCTTTGAACGGCACGTCCAGTGAAAAACCATATTTTTGGCTGAGTCCACGCATATACATTGCAGATATGCTCTTAGGCTCCATATTCCAACCCGAAACATACACTGCGCCCTCATTGATGGTCAAGTTTTCTTTAACAAACTTTTGCGGGTCGATTTCCATTTTGACACCGAGTCCGTTACATTCGGCGCACGCGCCAAAAGGATTATTAAAACTAAACAGACGCGGTGCGATTTCGCCGATGCTGATATTGCAGTGCGTACAGGCGTGAGAGGTGCTATAAAGATATTCTTTATCGAACGATTTTATAATCACAAGTCCGTTCGCTTGGGTTATTGCGGTTTCAATGCTATCATTCAAGCGCTTGTCGATGCCGTCTTTCAAAATTAGGCGGTCGATGACAATATTGATATTATGTTTCTTATTTTTATCTAGCGAAATGTTGTCATCAAGTTCGTAGGTTTCACCGTCAATTTCGACGCGGGCAAAGCCGTCTTTGCGCGCGGTTTCCAAAAGCTTGGCGAATGTCCCCTTTTGTCCGCGAACAACGGGTGCAAGTACTATGAACTTAGCGCCCTCACCTAGTTCTTTGACTTTGTCAATAATTTGGTCGATTGTTTGCGACTCAATTTTTCTGCCGCAGTTTGGGCAATATGGAGTGCCGACCCTAGCAAAAAGCAAGCGAAGGTAATCATAAATCTCGGTCACGGTGCCAACTGTTGAGCGCGGATTGTGCGAAGTTGTTTTTTGGTCGATTGAGATCGCTGGAGAAAGGCCATCAATTCTTTCGACGTCGGGCTTTTGCATTTGTCCCAAAAACATTCTAGCGTACGACGAAAGCGACTCAACATAACGTCTTTGCCCTTCGGCAAAAATCGTATCAAATGCAAGTGTCGATTTACCGCTTCCACTTACACCTGTGAAAACAACGAGTTCGTTGCGAGGTATTGTAACATCTATATTTTTGAGATTATTTTCTTTTGCACCTTTAACTACTATTTTATCTAACATTTTTTTATCCTTCATTATATTTTGGTACTTTTAATTGTTTTTTATACTGGTGACTTGAGACGCGACTAACTTTATGCGCCTCATTATTTTGTGTGAGAACAATACAAAAAACGTCCTATTCCATTTGTTTTTTTAGCTCCGCGATTTGCTCACGCAATATAATTGCTTGCTCAAAGTCAAGATTTTTACTTGCAAGGTTCATCATTGATTTCAATTTGTCAATTTCTTCGGTTATTTCTTTCTTTGTTTTCTTTGCTCTTTTATCAACTTTTTGCGTGATTTGAAGAGTATTTTGAACATTTTTTGTGATTGTTTGCGGAATTATTCCATTTTCAGCGTTGTAAGCCATTTGGATTTCACGACGACGATTTGTTTCATCGATTGCGTTTTTCATTGAATCGGTCATAACATCGGCGTACATTATGACGCGCCCTTCACTATTGCGCGCGGCGCGCCCAATCGTTTGTATTAGTGCGCCGACACTGCGCAAAAAGCCCTCTTTATCCGCATCCAAAATTGCGACAAGCGCCACTTCGGGTATGTCAAGTCCCTCACGCAAGAGGTTGATGCCGACTAGGACGTCAAATTCGCCGTTGCGCAGCCCGTTTATAATTTCCACGCGCTCTAGCGTGTCAATTTCGGAGTGCATATATTTGACTTTGATTGAGTGTTCGGTCAAATAGGCGGTCAAATCCTCCGCCATTTTCTTTGTGAGTGTTGTAACAAGAGTTCTAAAACCATTTTCAGTGTTTTTGTAAATTTCACCAATAAGGTTGTCAATCTG
>CALDMJ010000163.1 GCA_937914725.1 uncultured Clostridia bacterium
AACTAGACTTTAGTTGTATTCAAGCCTAAGAATAGCGCGCAAGTGCAAACTACCAATAAATGTGGCGTTCAATAACAAATCATTTTGAGTTAGTTTTAAAAGGGCATTCAAGCCTAAGAATTACAAAATGGGGAATTGATGTAGCTCGACTACGGATAAGTCTTCTAAAAAATGGCATTCGAATGTAAGAATTATAAAATACATATTTGGCTACTAAATTGTAGTGGCGTTCAAGTTGAAGAAATAAAAATGCAACTGCCTCCATTCAAGGCACAAGTTTGAATGCGTCGAACTGTAGATGTCAATTCAGTGATGTATTGCTTAGTACATTATGTGATAACTTTTATTCCATTAGTTGTCACGATAAGCATTGATAGGCAATCTAACCTAGACCATACTGCAAATTATGAAAGTTCAATTTCACGATTTGAGGTATTTGTCTGTTCAAAAAAATTTATGAATTTCGATAAAGTAGCAGCCAAGAATAATGTTTTGTTAAACTTGTTGTGAAACGCCGATTGGACTAAATGGCTTTGAACGTATAGACAAGAAATTTACCCATCAGGGTGCGCTGGGCGATTACAAAATCGCCCAGCGTTTTTTTGTTGCAAGTAACAAGTTTGCATTGCCATATTGGAATTATCATTATCTATTCAATTATTGGTATTGCACAACAAAACACTTGCATTATTTCCCATATGTCTTGCCGTACACTTGCTCTTCACCACATATTTTACCCATCGCATATGTTCAACTTTAATTAATTTTGGTAACAAATTGAATGTATTATAGGTAAATGGTGTTTTACATATAAAATGCTTGACATTTTGTAGAAAATGTTAAATTTTTATGATAAACAAATTTTTGAGAAAATAAAAGGTATTTTTATTGGAGTTAAATTATGGAAACAAATCAGAATAACCTTAAAAGTATCATTAATACTTTGTTTGAAGAAAACAATGTTACAAGAATAATCATAAGTAATCTTGACTAAAATACATTTATTGGTGTTATATGTAAAACAAAAAGCAAATCAAAAACATTGATTTGCTTTTATTGTTGTAAGGTTCAATTTTATCGGGACAAGTTCAATATGACATAATAATATAAGTATAAATACTTAATATGAGTGCGATATATAATCAAGTAGGTATGTTAGGCACATATCTCAGCGCGTTAGGGTATTGCGGTGCATATATCAATCGCGACTTGCTATTTCAAAAAGGTTGAGTCGTTGAAGTAGTTGATGCCCATTGCGTTTTTGACGCGCGTTAGGGTAGATTGCGCGATATCAAGCATTCTGTCGCTGCCACGCTTTAGTATTTCCATAAGTTGTGCTTTGTCGTTTTCGTAAATGGCGCGTTTTTCGCGGATAGGAGTCAAAATGCTTTGCATAACTTCAATCAGTATGCGCTTGATTTTGACATCGCCAAGCCCGCCACGTCGGTAGTGTTCTTTGATTTCATTAATTGTTTGGTATTCGCTGATTTGCGCAATTTGAGCATCATTCGTAAATGCGTCAAGGTAGGTGAACACCATATTGCCTTCGACTTTACCGGGGTCGGTGACGTGGATGTGGTCGGGGTCAGTGTACATTGACATAATTTTTTGCACTACGGTGTCGCTATCGTCTTTCAAGTTGATAGTATTACCAAGTGATTTGCTCATTTTGCCGTTTCCGTCCAAACCGGGGAGACGGTGGCATTTGGTTGCCGTATCAAGCACAGCCTTTGGCATAACAAGTGTTTCGCCGTAAATTCGGTTGAAAGTCGAGACGATTTCACGCCCCTGTTCAATGACTGGCAATTGGTCTTCACCAACTGGCACAACGTCTGCGTCAAACGCCGTGATATCCGCGGTTTGGCTGACAGGGTAGGTTAAGAACCCTGCAGGAACATTTGCGCCGTAGCCTTTTTGTTTCATTTCCGCTTTGACAGTTGGATTTCTTTGCAAACGTGCAAGTGTGACAAGGTTCATATAATAAAACGTCAATTCTGTCAAAGGGTAGATGTGTGATTGAACGCCGATTGTGCTGATACTCGGGTCAATTCCAACCGCCAAGTTGTCCGCGCAAACCTCAAGCAAATTCGCACGTATTTTTTCGGGATTATCTGCGTTGTCAGTCAATGCTTGCGCATCCGCAATCAAAATAAATGGTTCATATTTACCACTGTTTTGCATTTCAACGCGTTGTCTCAAAGCACCAATGTAATGCCCAATATGCAGGCAGCCAGTAGGACGCTCGCCTGTCAAAATTCTCAATTTATTTTTCATAATATACTCCATTAACTTCAAATTATATCACATACGACGCACAAAGTCAATCATTTGCAAAATGCAATGCAAAATATACAGTTATGCGCATATAATGGTATTAGATTGAGCAAAGTACGCGTTCAATCGCTGCTCATTTGCATCCAATTGTGAGGATTGCGATGCAAAATGTGCGCAAGTCAATAAATCGCAACCTTTTGTAGCCAAATTCCTTGCTAAATTCGACAAAATTTAGTATAATATAATCATACACCGACACGAAAAAATATGTGGTGAGGCGCGAATGTATATTAGAAAATTAAAAAAAGCACAAATTGTAGAAATGCTTAAAACAATGATGTTGCAAGAAGCAAAGACCGTGGGGTACTACCAGAATAATCTGTCAGCAATTTTGGATGGCAGTCTTTTTGAGTTCAAAGTCGTGAAAAACAGAAACAGTGAGTATGTTGTTACTGAAATTCAAAATGGGGACTTGTTTGTTTTTGACGACTGTAACTACATAAAGTTTGAGATGCCGACGCTGCAGCCAATCTCGATGCAAAAGAACACAAATGTTTACAATAGTTTTATGCGAAGCAAATTCAGCGATTTCTGCGAGTTTGAGGTTGTATATAACAATAATGGTGAAAACATTGTCAACATTGTCAATTTTTGCGATGAAATTTTGCAAAAGCATAAGCAAAAACTACGTAACATAGCGTGTGAACAATCTCGCCCACAAACACCCGATAAGCCGCAGTTTTCCGCGTGGACAAGGGGAAATGAGATTGAATATTGATACACGCTGTGCCTATTGATTAAAGTGTTGAGCTTAAACAAAATTTAAGTGTTATATGACAAATGTGCAAGATATTACTACGGCAAGTATTCACGCGACTCAACATTTATAAAACAACGGACAAAACCCCGAAAGAGAGGACAAAATGGCATTTGATTTAAAGAAAATGGTAGAGGATATAGAAAGTTCCGCAACGCTGACTTGCAATGCGGATGCATTTGGCGAGGACGTCATCAACTTGCTTGACTCATTTGATGCCGACTATGTCGACCTTGAAAATATAGTTTATTCTTTCGAAGAACAGTCTGTCATTTATGACGAAGAGGACGGGTTCAGCGATGTAGACAAAATCGTCGAGCAAGTTCTTCAAGGTAACGACGAGGATGCAAAAGTTGTGGTTAATCAAATGATTGAAACAAAATCCACTATGGTGGATATAATTTTCGGTGCAAAACTGCTCATTGACGAAGGAATAAAAACATATGGTAATTTTGGCGTTGAAAAGGATGATTCTAAACAAAAATTTGCCAATGCTGCCGATTTTGTTCGCGGGCTTGAAATTAACCCTGACGCGCAAGACCAAATTTTGTTGAGCCTAGCAGGTAGGTCCAGTATAATCAATTTGCTAAAACGCAAGGAATGCGCTAACGACCTTGACATTTGGAATAGTGGCTCTGCGACAGTTTTTGACTTCAAACTTCAAAAAGTTTGTAACGACGAATACTCTCCAGTGCTAAAACAAGCGAAAGAACTTGCGGACGAAAGGGTTTTTGAATACTATAGAGCAAAACTTTATAAAAATATGAAAAACGACATAAAGAATGAGGAAAATATAAAATAGACAAAATGGACGATTTAACAGTAATAAAAGTAGGGTCGATGGCACTTGTCAATGACAAAGGAGATGGCGTTGATTACAACGTCATTTCACAATTATCGCATGACCTAAACGAGCATACAATCCTTGTAACAAGCGGGGCAGCCGTTGTGGGCAAACTTGATTTCATTAAGCGTAATGGCTATGCACTCGACGAAAACAACAATTTTTATAAATCAGATTACGCCTCACAAGGGCAAACGATACTGATGGACTTATATCGCGAATTTTTAAACCCTCAATATTCGCTGCGTCAAGTTTTGGTTGAGCACCAGCACTTCAATGACGTTGAAAAGCGTGAACACTTAAAAGGCCTGCTTTCGCGCTGCCCAGCGCAAAATGCTGTCGCAGTTATCAACTATAACGACTGCATTTCAAGTGAGGAATGTCGCAAAATGGAAATAAACCTCCTGAAAGAAAAGCAACAAAATGTTGTCGAATGCATAGATAATGATGAAACCGCAACACAAATTGCCGTCCTAATGCACGCCAAAAAACTGCTCCTACTCACAATGGGTAATGGTATTTTGCTTGATAAAGACAACCCAAGCACGCTTGTGCCCGAAGTTTTTGCGCACGACAAAGAGGAACTCTTATCAAAAATCACGGAACTACAAACCCATTGCGTCGGTGCAAGCCGCAAAGGCGCAAACGGCGCGTTTGCAAAACTTGAGTACGCAAAATACGCAGTCGAAAACGGCGTCGACGTCATAATTTCGAGTTCGCACTTCCGCGTTAGCGATATTCTTGCCGACCGTGTTCCAAATACGCACATCTTTGTGCGCTAATGCAGTGCCCGACATATTTTGTTATTTCGGCAAATATAGCAATGATACGGCATTACAATATTAAAGTAGTGAAAAAAAGAAGCAATATGCTTCTTTTTTGAGTTGTCACAAGATGTGTATAATGATTTCATCATTAATTCTGTTTTTATTGTTCATTAGTTGTGTCGCTTTCGGTTGGAACAACTTGTTGTGCTTTCAAAAGTTCGCGAATGTCGCGCAAAATATCTTCTTGCGTTTCGACCTTAGGTTGATTAGCAAGTTCGGCGTCTTTTTTCGCTTGTTCTTCAGCAGCAAGCGCTTCAAGGGCAGCCTTGACAGCCTTTTTATCTTTCAAGTTGATGCCACGTTCTTTCAAAATCTTCTTTTGTGCTTTTGTAGGGTTAGATTTGTGAATTTCATTGTTCAAGTTTCTAAACGCTTGTTGCGATTTCATCACAATTTTCATAATGATGAAGATGCAGAATGCAATAATCAAAAAGTCGATAATTGTTTGAATGAAATTGCCATAATTCCACGTGAGCGTTGCAACACCCTCCGCGTCACGCCTCAAAACAATCGATAGGGCGGATAAACTCTCCGCGCCAAGCCCCCACGTAACAAGTGGCATCAAAATATCGTTGACAAGGCTCGTGACAATCTTTCCAAAAGCCGCACCGATAATAACACCGATAGCCATATCCATAATATTGCCGCGACTGATAAACGCCTTAAATTCAGCAAAAAACTTTCTCATAATCTCTCCTTTATAAATTCATTTTATCATTTGCACAAATTTGAATATAAAAAGATTGTCGCGCAAAAAAAACTAAAACTTTGCGTCAAAAATCAATCAATCGTCGTGCAAAACTTACCTATATTATAAACCAAAACCCGCAAAAAATCAATTGTTTTAATATTTTTTTGCCACATTCACTTGACTTTTTTGCCCAAAATTATATTTTTTTTAAATATAGATATCCTTAAAAATCGCAAAAACTTTGTATTTTTTGCCAAATTTGTGTAGAATACGGCAAAATGTTTAAAAAAATCTCCAAAACTCTTGACAGGGGGGGGGGGGGGAGGGGGATAAAACATATGAAAAGGAGAAAAGGTTATGTTTGGTTTACTTCAATTTAGAGGCAAAGGCAAAAAATCTAATGTTTCACTTAGAGCGTACGCCAATGAGGTTAAAGGTGCTATTAAAGAAAAGATAGCAAAATTCAAAAGAACATACTGGAATGCGGGTACATCATTTACTTCCGACGGCGACCGCAAAAACTTTGAGTATGGCGAAAAAATCGGCACAAAAAGTGAAATAAAAAAAGGAAACTATGAAATCCATGTGAGCGCAGGTAGAAATGCACTTACAAGAAAGACGTATGATTATGATGGTATTGCAAAATACGAAAATGGGAAGTTGGTTTCGCAAGTTTTTACTATTCAAGATGACATCAATCGCGGCTTTGTAAAACTAGGTAAGCCAGTTAATAAAAGCAAACTTGTTTACACATATTACGGAAATGGAAAACTCAAGAGGTATGAAGAATACAACAGAGAAGGCATTATATGTAATGCCCTTGAATGCTCTATAAATGGAAATTTATTGAATGAAGTAGAGTATGACGAATGCGGAGAGATAAAAAGCTTAAAAAAATACAAGGATGGGCTTTTGGAATCAATTTCGCATTACGAATATGACGGCTTAACGACAAAGGTTGCTTCAAAAACTGAATACGAACGCAACAAGAATGGGGAAGTGACTGGAGCAAAAGTGCTTGACGGCGACGGAAATGTTGCAAAATCGGCTTCATTGTCATATGGTTTTAATGGTAAAGCGTGGAAATATTGGACCAGCAACGTGACAGAGTATTACAAAGATGGACGAGTTAAGTCCGATGTACAATACTATGATAATGGGAAAGAAAGGACAAGAATTTCTTACGATGCACAAGGCATCAAAACGCTTGAGGTACTATATGCACCAGACGGCAAGGTTAAGGCTAAGCGTGAGCATTTAGATAAAGGAAACCAAATATCAACTGCAGGGTTTACACATAATTAAAAAGGTTCTAATAATTTGCAGAATATAGAATAACAAAAAAACGGCAAAATGTCGTTTTTTTGTTTGCAAATCATAAATTTATATAGTGTATTTAATTGCAAAATTTTGAAAAATGTTGTATAATTAATTATAAAAATTTTTTGAATATTTTTTTATTTTTGCGAGGCAAGTTATTCGCGAAAATAATGCTAGAAGCCGCATTATGATTATGTTTTGCAATACGCCGCGAAGTTACTTCCAGTAAGTGTAAAGCATACTATCAAATATTCAAAAGTTTCAGGGCAACACATAAATGAAAGTACTAAAAAAGCAAAAAAATAGTAGATATTGCATAATTTGTGGAATGGACAACAACGCGTCCGTCAAGGCGCCATTTTATGAAATGGAAGATAAAACTATCGTTTCAAAATTTAAGTTTCGCGACATCCACCAGTCCTACCCAGGTCGCGTTCACGGCGGAATGATTACCGCGATGCTTGACGAACTTATCGGACGTGCGCTTTGGATTGACGCTCCTGACACATATGGCGTCACAACAAATTTGAGCGTCAAATACCGCAAGGCTGTGCCATACGGGCAACTGCTTGTTGCCGTTGGTAAACTCACCAAAAACACTTCAATGTTCTTTGCAGGCGTCGGCAAAATCTTTGACGAAAACGGCGATTTGCTCGCTGAAGCAGAAGTAAATTACATCAAATTGCCTCCCGATAAAATCCAAGAAAATTTGCACGCCGACGACGAAATGATATACCAAATCGACGACGGGGTGACCGAAATTGATATGGAAAAGTACAAGATTTAGTGTGAAATTTTTTGCGCTGAATATTGTTTTTTATTTAAAAAAAATGGCAATAATCAGTTAAGATGCCATATTTTATGATTTTGTCAAGCAAAATTGCTAAAATCTAATCGCAAACGATTGACTTATTTGACAAAATCTTATATACTTTTATAAGCGTTTCTCAAGGGAGAATTTAAATGACAAAAAAATCAGCAATAAAGGGCATAGTGCTGACCGCGCTATTGCTAATATTAGGAATAGTGTTGGCGTTTTGCCGTTTTAACATTCCATATACAACATCAACATATAATGGTTTCATTAACTCTATAAAAATGGGACTTGATGTCAAAGGTGGTGTTACAGCAGTCTATGATGCAAAACTTGCCGATGGAAGCGGTGAGCAGGATATCGACACGGCTATTAAATCGACAGTCAATAGATTGCAAAGCATTTTGGCAAACCGTGGGTATACAGAAGCAACAATAACCACGCAAAGCGGGCACCGCATTCGTGTGGAAGTTCCTGACGTCGACGACCCACAAGCAATTTTTGACCTCATCGGGCACCCAGCTGAACTCAGCATTAAAAAGGAAGAAGACCCGAATGCCGAGTCTTTCATCAAAGCAAGTGATATCACAAATGTTCACTACAGTATGCAAGACGGGCAACACGGTATAGTTATCGAATTTAATGCCGCAGGTGCAAAGAAATTTCAACAACTCACAAAAGATGTTTCGAGCAGTGAGACAAAACAAGTACACATCTACCTTGGGACGGAACATTTTAGTACATTAACTGTTGAATCTGAAATTACAGGCAATTCGACCTTTATTAGTGGTGGAAGCATCGACTCACGCGCCTCTGCTGAAAAATACGCGTTGCGTATTATGAGTGGTACATTTAGTGCCGAACTTTCGCTCTACGAAAGTTCAATCGTCAGTCCCACACTTGGTATGAATGCCATCCAAAGTGGCTTGATTGCTGGTATTGTCGGCTTGATTTTGATTTTCATCTTTATGGCTGTTATCTATAGAATGATGGGTGTCCTTGCGGACATTGCATTGATGTTCTATGTTATTCTCGTGCTATTCTTCTTGCAAGCGTTGCCATTTGTTCAACTCACGCTCCCAGGTATCGCAGGTATCATCCTCGGTATCGGTATGGCGGTCGACGCGAACATCATTATCTTTGAAAGAATCAAGGACGAATACAAGCGCGGTAAACGTATTCCTGCAAGTATTAAGGGCGGATATCGACGTGCTACAGCAGCAATTTTGGACTCAAACATCACAACAATTATGGTCGGCATCGTGTTGTTCATTTTCGGGACAGGTGCAATTCAAGGGTTCGCTTCAACATTGCTCATCAGCATCGTTGTTTCAATGATTTCGTCAATCTTTATTACAAGATGGCTAATGAAATTGTATTTGCCTTTCAACAGTACAAAGCCAGAAAAGTATAATCTATATAGGGAGGAAGGTGTAAATGAAATCGCTTAAGTTTTTTGATAATATTGTAAAGACAAAATTTGATTTTGTCAAACACGCGTGGAAATTTGCAATTATATCTCTCTTGATTATCGGTGCTGGACTCATTACGTGGATTGCCGCAGGGTTCAACCTCGGGCTTGACTTTACGGGCGGAACAATTGTCAAAGTTCAAATTGGTGCGCAACTGGACGAAAAGGGCGCATATGACAAATTTTCTAAAGAAATAACTAGCGTGCTTAGCGAATACAAAATTAAAGTTTCGCAAATACAAAAAGAAGATAGTGGGGAGGATGCTGCAATTTCTGTGCGTTTCCAAGACATCAGCGGATATAGTGCAAGCCAAATGTCCGACCTCGTTAAGAACGAAGTTACAGCAGCGCTAACCGCTAAAATCAATCCCGACGGCGCAAATCAAGATTTTAAGGTCGAAGAAAGCCAAAGAATTGGTGCAACTGCAAGTTCCGACTTACTCTCAAGCGCGTTGCTCGCAATAATGATATCAGCAGTGCTGATATTGATTTACATCGCAATTCGATTTGAATTGTTGAGCGGTCTAGCAACACTTGTCACAATTTTGCACGACGTCTTGATTGTGTGCGCATTTGTCGCAATCTTTAGAGTTGAAGTCAACAGTGGCTTTATCGCCGCATTGATTACCGTCATCGGTTATTCAATCAACAACACGATTATCATTTTCGATAGAGTCCGTGAAAATATGAACAACGAAAGCGTCGCAAAAATGGGCACAAGTTATGTCGTTAATGAATCTGTTAAACAAACTCTCGTGCGTTCGTGCTATACAACATTGACAACATTGCTTGCCGTAGCACTGCTCGCAATCATCGGCGTTTCAAGCATCAAGATTTTCTTGCTACCAATTATTATCGGTACAATCGCAGGTGCATACTCATCAATCTTCCTCGCTCCAGCGCTCTGGGCAATTATGCTCACAAACTATTCTGAGCGTATGAAATTGAAGGGGAAAACACCACGACTTTCGATTTTCAAAAAGAAAAAGGAAGCAAAAGAAAATAAAAATACTAGCGCAAATGCTGTAGAAACAACTGTTGCTGAATAATATTTTATTGAACCACATATGTTGGTTTTGAAAGTGGTTATTTAACCACTTTTTTTGATAAGGAGACTATATGGAAATAAAAGCACTTTTGTTAGATATGAATGACATAATGTTTGAAACTCAAAATACAGGAGAAAAACAACCTAACGATTGCAAAGTATCACTGAAAAAGGGCGTTTTAGAACTAATTGAATATGCAAAGACAAATGATTTGAAACTTGCAATTTGTGCTGAAGATACAAAAGAATTGTGCGACAATCTTTTCAAAGCCACTAATTTAGATGCAAGCCAGTTTGATTTAGTTCTGACGCGCAGCGAAACAGGGGAATTAAATTCTAATGAATCAATCTTTCAAATCGCGCTAGAAAAAATAAATACAAAATTTGAAAAGTTGAACCTAAAGCCCGAAGAATGTTTGATTTCGGTAAGCGCCTATGCTTCCGCTCAAACTGCAAAAGAAGCTAAATTTCAAGTCGCTTATGTAAAAGGTTTAGAGAAAACTAATGTAGAAAAAGATAAAAAGTACCTTGACTACAAGTTTTATAACTTGTTTGAAGTGGTACGCTTGCTGGATTTTTTAAAAATTGAATGCAGCAAAGTTGTCTGCATAAACAACGAGTTTTTGAGAGTATATCATAAAAATATGAAACTTGTCGAGCAGTATAATAAAACACCATTTGCAAAAACTGCAAAACGTGAGAAGATATTAAACAACTTGCTTGCAGAAGTAGGCTCAAACCCAATGATTGTCAGTCCATTTTATTGTGACGAAGGGTTTGACATCCACATAGGAAATTCTTTTTTCTCGAACTTTGGATTTGTAATTTTGAGTGGGGGAGAAGTAAGGATAGGCAACAATTGTCGTTTTGGCCCGTACTCAGGAATTTACAACATAGGACACGATTTTGACCCCGAAAAGCGCAAAAACAATACAATCTACGCGCAAAAAACATACGTCGGTAACAATGTTTGGTTTGGTGCTAGCGCGAAAATTGTCGGAGGAGTAAAAATAGGGGATAACTCAATAATTGGAGCAGGAACAGTAGTGACGCACGACGTCAAGCCAAATGCCATTTATGCCGGAAACCCTGCAAAGTTTATCAAGTTTATCTTATAGCGTACGTAAATGTATGAAAATAGAAATAGCGCGCAAACTATTATAAATATGTTTGTGCTTGGCGTTTATCTTAGATTTTCTACAAAATGCGCATTTTATAGAATAATTTGTCAGTTTTCGTGATTTGCGTGGTGAAATAAATTGTATTTTTTCTAAGTTTGTGATAAAATATTAATAAGGAGTAAATATGGACATCAAAAGAGAATTGAATTTAACAATATTCACGTTTGCCGTGATTTCAGTAGTGCTTGGTGTGTTGTTTATTGTTTTTAATAAAGGGTTTGCGAGTGCCGTGCCATACATTGTCGGAGCAATCGTCATCATCGACGGCGCGTACGCATTGTTCACATATTTTACGCGCAAGCAGTTGGGCTTCAGCAACAATTTTGCACTAGCGCAAGGTTTGATTGATATTGCGCTTGGCATATTGATAATATGTTCCACCGAATTTTTCTCAACTGCATTCGGCATTT
>CALDMJ010000164.1 GCA_937914725.1 uncultured Clostridia bacterium
GCACCGAGCAAACTTTCAAACAAATCTCCCTTGACATTGACTGAAAGTGCACATTGCGCGTGTCTTTCATAGACTTGCGACAGTTTGAGGGCGTCAACAATTTGCGACAAATTTTGCGCAGAAACAAGTTGCGCGCGAATGTGCGAAAGTTTGCCCTCATCCGCACTCAAATTGTTGTATAACTTTTCCGATACGATAAATGAAAGAATGCTGTCACCAAAAAATTCCAAACGTTCATTGCTCTCAATATTTCGCAAATTTGCAATAGATGAGTGTGTAAATGCTTTTTCAAGCAATGTTTTATCATTAAAGATATAATCAATATCTTTCTCGATGGTTGCAATTTCTTTTTGTGTTAGCGTAACCATAATACCCCTTTAGTTTTCGACTTTTTCTTCAATCATTGAATCGCAGATATCTTTTGTTTCCAAAATTGTTTGCTCAATTGTTTCGTACAATTTTTTGTTGTAGATATCAATAACCTGCTCTATACTAGCCAAAATGCTTGGCGCAAAACTTGAGCCGTGCGACTTGATGAGAATTTTCTTTGCGCCCAAAAATGGCGAGCCGCCCCAACTTTCGTAATCCATCAAATTCTTGACGGCTTTAAATGTCTTTTTCATAAACAGTGCGCCAAACATACTGCATTTTCTTGTCTTGATTTCCGACTTTAAGATGCTCATCAATGTTTGAATTGCGCCTTCACTTGCCTTCAGGCAAACATTCCCTGCAAAGCCGTCGGCGACAACCACGTCATAGTCCCCCGACAAAAAGTCACGTGCTTCCATATTGCCGACAAAATTGATTGGCAATTTTTGAAGCATTGGAAACACTTCGTGGCAAAGTTCGTTACCTTTTTTGTCCTCCACACCCACATTTAGTAGTGCAACGCGTGGCTTTTCAATGCCACACATTTTTTGCATATAGGCTGAGCCCATAATCGCATAATGGCATAAGTTGATAGGTTTTGAGTCCATATTAGCGCCGCAATCAATCAAAAGAACTCTGCCTCGCTTTTTTGTTGGCAACATTGGCGCGAGCGCTGGGCGCGAGACGCCTTTCATCCGTCCAATTTTCAAAAATGCGCCCGTCAACACTGCACCTGTACTACCTGCTGACACAAGCCCACAAACGTCATCATTCTCTTTCAATATATTTAGCGCGACAACAAGTGAGGAGTCTTTTTTTGCACGTATTGCCTCAGTTGGCGACTCATTGTTTGAAACAATTTCAGTCGTGTGGACAATTTCCACTCTCTTTTTGTCAACATCATATTTTTCAAATTCATTTTCAAGCGTTTGTTTATCACCCGTAATGATGATGTTGAGATCTTTATATTTTTCTATGGCCAACGCCGTTCCTCTCACAATTTCTTGTGGAGAATTGTCACCGCCAAAGCCATCTATAACTATTTTCATTTTTCCCTCGCAATCTTAGTAGAGTTGATATATTATACTACAATTTTTCCAATTTTCAAATCAATATTGCCCATAAAATTTAAGTATACCGAAATATGGTATACTTTTTTGTCACTAATATCTTTTTATGTTATCATATAGAATAATAAGCGCGCGCAAGGTCATAGCATCATCAAAATTGCGGATGTCAAGTCCTATAAGGCGCTGAATTTTTTCAATGCGGTAGACCATTGTATTTCTATGTATATATATTTGCTTGCTAGCATCGCCAATGCTGAGGTTATTATCAAATAGCACGCGCGCCGACAATAGCAATTCATCGTCCTCAAGGACTTTCAAAACTTTTTGCGAACTTAGCATTGAATACAAGCTATCTGGACATTCGCGCCCCATTGAGTCAAGCATTATGTTTAGTAGGCAAGAATTATCTCTTACTTGCCTTTGATATTCTTCCGCTTTCTCCCTTGTTAGAACATTGTTTGTCTCGGGAGTTTTTTCATTCCCCATTGATATGGCTTTGTTTGTAGTCATTTGTTCCTTCCGTTATATTTTTAATCTCGCGCTTTCAATCTTGTCGACGGCGCCAAGTTTTAGGTAAACAATTTTATCGCAAAGTTCTTTGGCAAGAACTTCATCACTGCACGCAAAAAAAGTTGTTGTCCCCTTTTTATTCATAAATGTTTTCAAAATTTCTTTAACGTTTTTATACTCTGCTTCACTGAGTCCGCCCAAAATGTCATCGACAAGCAAAACATCTATACGCGGTCTAATGCTGAGCATTGCAAACTGCAAGAGTCTTTTATGATACATCGAAATGTTTTTTATTTTTTCATTCGCGACTGCTTTCAGCGCAAAGTCGTCAAGTGCTTTGTCGATGATTTGTGAGCGGTCGGCATTAGGGCATTTACGAATTTTCAATACATACTCAATGTTTTTTCTGACCGTACCTTTTAGCAAAATGGGGGTATTTGCCACATATGCAACAGACAAGTCTTTCTCGTAATCAATATCGGAAAGAGGTATGTCGTTATAACAAATTTCGCCGCTGTTGGGTTTTTCAAGTTTTGCGAATATTCTAAGTAAACTTGTTTTGCCACTATCAAGTGCACCTGTGAGTGCAACCCTTTCTCCATTATTTACTTTGAAATTCACATTATATAAGGCGTAAAATTCTTTTACATACATAAGTTTTACGTTTGTAAATTCTATCATAACATAACCTCTTTATGTTATAATGCTATCATATTTATTTCATTTTTACAACTGTTTGAACAATATTTTTAATGAAATATTTGGCAGAATGCACAATTTTGTGACATTTTTGGCAAATTCAACGCCATATTTTTGCTCGCATTAAAAAATTCCTTCAAACATTTTGAAAACTAAAAAATTTGTGTTATACTATTTGCGCACTTAAGAAGGAGATATTATGGATTTATTCAAAAAATGCTATGACTATGATGTAGCAAACAATATAAAAGCGGCGGGCATTTACCCATACTTTCACCCGCTTACAAGCGGACAAGATATTGTCGTTAATATGGAAGGGCATCGCGTTATTATGCTAGGGTCAAACAACTACCTCGGTTTGACTTCTAATGAAGAAGTTATTGAAGCGGGTGTCAAAGCGCTCGAAAAATATGGTTCAGGCTGTTCAGGTTCTAGATTCTTGAATGGGACTTTGGATATTCACAGGCAACTAGAACTTGAACTCGCAGACTTCTTACATAAAGAGGATGTTATCACATTCTCAACAGGTTTTCAATCAAACCTTGGTATTATTTCAGCAATTGCTGGAAGAAATGATGTCATTATCGGGGACAAAGAAAACCACGCTTCCATTTATGACGCGTGCAGACTGAGTTTTGCCAAACTTTTGCGCTATGAGCATAGCGATATGGATGACCTAGAAAGACAACTTGCTAGCATCGACGACGACAAAGGCAAACTTATTGTCACTGATGGCGTGTTTAGTATGGGTGGCGACCTGTGCAAACTCCCTAAGATTGTTGAGCTTGCAAAGAAATATGGCGCACGCGTTATGATTGATGACGCGCACGGCTTGGGCGTTTTTGGCGAACGCGGTGCGGGTACTGCAGAACATTTTGGGCTTGAAGATGAAGTCGACATTATTATGGAAACATTTAGTAAGTCACTTGCAAGCCTTGGCGGTTGTATGGCAGGTAAAAAAGAGGTTGTTGATTATGTCCGCCATAATTCACGCCCATTCATTTTCTCAGCGTCAATGCCGCCAGCAAATGTTGCTTGTGCAAGAAAAGCGCTAGAAATTTTGAGAAACAACCCACAACGCGTCAAAGATTTGCGTAATATTACTGACTACGTCCGAAATGGAATGAAAGAAAGAGGAATCGACATTCGAGAATCAGTCGCGCCTATCATCCCTATCAACACTTATGAGGATGCTTTCACTTTCCGTGCTTGCACCGAGCTTTTGAAAAACGGCGTTTATGTCAATCCAGTTGTCAGCCCTGCCGTTCCTGTTGGGGGTGCAATAATTAGAACAAGTTACACTGCAACTCATACAAAAGAATTAATGGATGAAGCAATGGACATCATTAAAGACACATTTGATTCAATG
>CALDMJ010000165.1 GCA_937914725.1 uncultured Clostridia bacterium
ATCATTTTCTACCTCACTCATATTATTTTTACGCTTTTAGTGTATCACAAACAACAAAAAATATCAAATGTTTTTCGGTGCATTTGATATTTTTTTTGAAAAATGGTTGCATTTAATTGATTGCTGACGCGGGTGCGATAGCGCACGGCTGCAGATTTGGTTGGGTGACACCATATGATTTTAGTGCTTTAATTATTATTTGTCCTTTTTTACTTGCTGACGCTGTCAACGCAGTGAGTGACCCATAAATTATTTTGACCCCTTCCGGGAGATTTCTCCACGTTGGTCGAAATGACAATGGGTGTAAGTACCTTACCACTATAATAAGGTTTTCTTTTATTATTGCTGACGCGGGTGCGATAGCGCAAGGCTGCAGGCACTGTCACTACAAATAAGTAACTTATGCAGGCGGCGCTCGTGTGTGCTTTCTACATAGTTTAGTTCTCGGTGGTGCGATACCGCACGGCTGCAGGTTTGGTTGGGTGACTCTGTACAATCTTAATATATTATTTTTTATGTACCTTTTTATTCACTGGTGCGGTCAGGTGGAGCAGATGAACTTGAGTTTGTTTTCAAGCTTGTCGCAACTTGTCAAATAGTAGTCAATGCCGTGTTTATTATACTCAAGGCGCGAGCGCACTTTATCGCCGTGCAGGTGTCCAAACACGCAAATGTTGGCATTGTACTTTTCCATAAGGTTTGTAAAGTCGCTGTCGTCGATTGCGCTATTGAATGGCGGATAGTGAATCATTACGATTAATATATCTCCTTCTTTGCGGAGTTTGTCTGCACTTTGCAATGCTAGTTCTAGTCTAATGAGTTCACGTTTGTAGATTTTTAGGTCGTCGGCGGTTTGTTCGCGCCCACGCTCGGGAACTGTCCAGCCGCGCGTTCCGCAAATTAGTATGTTTTCAAAGCGGACGCAATCATTTTGCAAAAAGTACATATCACTTGGCGCGGAGTTTCGGACGGCTGAGATTGATTGCCACCAATAGTCGTGATTGCCGCGTATCATCACTTTGCGCCCTTTGAGTTTTTTTAGGTAGTCATAGTCTTTGACGGCGTCCTCTAGGTACATTGCCCACGAAAAGTCGCCTGCGAGCAAGACGATGTCGTCGTCGGTGACTTTTTCGTTCCAGTCTTTTTCTATGTCCTCGGTATAATTGTCCCAAATATGCCCGAAAATGTCCATAGGTTTGGGCGTGGAAATTGATAGGTGCAAATCACTTATAGCATAGACTTTCATTTTTTTGCTTTCCTTTTCTTTAAGATATATCGCGGAGTATTTTTGCCCTTTGTTTCTTTCGACTTTTCGCTACTTTTCTTTGTTTTGTCTGTTTCATCATTCAATTTGGTATTTTTTCCATTTTTTCTTTTCGGAATTTTGGGCGCGCTCAAATTGTTGGCAGCTTTTTTGTTCCCTACTTTGGAATTTGCGGCTTTTGTAGTTTTGATGTTAGTTTTCCCGCTAGTTTTTTGGTCGATTGATTTAGCTTTTGCGGTTTTATTTTTCAATTTCGCTTCTATTTTTTTGCGCTCTTCCTCTCGCATAACAATTTCGCTAATGTTTTCGCCTGAGCCGACGACGATGCCTTGCGGCTTGTCCTTTTCTTTAATTGCTGCAATTTTTGCTTTGTCGGTGCGCAATTTTTCGTAGTCGAGGACTGAGTCCATAAAGTCAAGCACCGCGCCGAGGTTGGCTTTTTCGGACGCTGAAACTGGGATAATATCGGCGTTGCCGAGTCCGAGTTCTGCCGCAATCATTTGCACTTGTGCGCTGATTTTAGTTTTGCCGATTTTGTCGATTTTGGTTGCAATAACTTTGAACGGAATATTGTAGTAATACAAGTATTCAAGCATTTGCTTATCTAGGTCGCTTGGCGTTATGCGGATGTCGACGAGAACAAATACCATTTTAAGGTTGTTAGACCTTTGCAGGTAGCCTGAAATTAGTGTTTGCCATTCTTTTTGCGCTTCCTTGCTAGCGACGGCAAAGCCGTACCCTGGTAGGTCGACGAGCATAAAGCGGTCGTTAATCAAAAAGTAGTTGACAAGGCGTGTGCGCCCCGGCATACTGCTGGTTTTGGCGAGTTTGTTGCGGTTTGTCAATGCGTTGATAAGGCTTGATTTGCCGACGTTGCTGCGCCCGACAAATGCAATTTCGGGCAAGTCGTAGTCTATGTAGTTGTTAATTTTTGCTAAACTTGTAATAAATTCTGCTTTCTTTATATTCATAATGTGTTCCTTTTAAACTTTGCTCGTGTTGTCATTTTAGATACATTGATTTTAATGATATTAAACAAAGTTTTTCTTTATAATTATTTCAATGCGTAGCGCACAGCGCTTTTGCGCGCGGCTGCAAAGTTGATTTAGTAGAGTATATCAATTTTCGACACAAATGTCAAATGTTATCACAAACGCAACGGGTGTCACATATTATTTATTAGAAACTATAAGGAGGAAAATATGTCATTTTTTATTGGAAACATTCGCGGTGACAGGACGCCCGGCGTGATTCAGGGCAATGCGCTCAATGGCTTGTGCGAGAGAATTTGCATTCAAACGCAAAAAGTTTTTGACGCGTGCTTGCAGCAAACACAGATTGAGGGGCAATCAATTCCGTTGACTGGCTTCAATCCTGCAAATCCGACATTGCCGCTGACGTTTGTTTCGGGGCAAAATTCGGCAAATCAACCTTTCACGGTGTCCAACCTCACGATTGAGAGGCTTGAGGATAGACCAAACTTTGCGCGGGTGCGTGCGACGGTAACGATTCCTGTGGACATTGTTTACACGGACGCGAACAATGTGGCGGGTACGGCACAAGGCGAATTTACTGTTGATGAGGACGTCGTTTTGTATGTTCCGCAGCCGTCGATTATGCCATATCGCATACAGGCTTCGGGCGGGGTCATTTTGACTGAAGGCACTTTCCCTGAAAACGCTAGTTCACCGCTCACGGTCAATTGCTGCTTGGCACTGATTTTGAAAGTTGTGGCTGATGCAGAAATTCTTGTACCTAGTTACGGCTACTGCTTGATACCACCTTGCCAAAGCTTTACGGAAGATGTTTGCTCGGGCTACTTCGACTTGCCGCTCTTCCCGACGCCTGCGCCGACGCCAAACGCTTAGCGCACGACAATTACATACCACAACAAAAAACGCTTGCTCACGCACGCGTTTTTTGTTGTTAATCACGAAATTTAATCTTGTCTAATGCAACTTTTTCGACAAATAAATAACTATTCATTGCCCCTCTGTTTATTTCCTCTTATTTAAAATAATATTTTGCATTCCTATTTATCGTCACTTGAACTTTTTTTTGATTTTGCTTTCTTTTTGCTTTTTGCCGCTTTTGCTTCGTTTTCTTCTGTTAAGACGGAGACTTTAACTGCTTTGTTTGATGTTAGTTGTTTCATTAATTGACGCTTTTTATAGCGGTAGTCATAGAAGCATAGTATAAACACGACTAGTAGGACTGTTCCTGCGATTATTTCCCAACTATAGTATAGGACTTGCGGGGCGTCCGCGACTTCGACATCAGTGACGATGTTCAAGCCACCGTTTGCTTTGCTGACACCCATTAGGACATTGCCGTTTTGGTCGGTTCTATATATTTTTGTTATGTTAGCCTCGGCAAGCCAGTCCAAAAATTGTTGGTTCGGATGCTTGTATTTGTTATCCTTTCCAACTTCGATGACCACAAATTTGGGGTTTAATTCCTTTAAGATTGTCAGGTTGTTGGAATCGTGGAGCGAACTTCCGTGGTGTGCTGCTTTGTAGACTGTTATGTTTGAAAGGCGCGTTTTTAGATTATTAACATTGTTGGTAATCAATTGTTGCAATTCTGTAAATTGCGCTGTTTGCCCATCACCTGTGAAAAGAAAACTGAGTGATTTATACTCAAGCAAAATCATTGGCGAATAGTCGTTTGCATCGTCATAGTATGTTAGTTGCGGTGTCAAAAACTCAAAGTTATAGACTACACTCGAATCTATACTTTCAATTGTCAAACCCGCTTTTGCATACAAGACGTCCGTATCGTAGGGAACATCGTTTTCGTTGTAGATAGCGTCGATATATTTGCCATATGTTGCGGTATCTTTTACGCGCGCTTTATTTGGGTTGCCGCTTGGCTCGTGCGCGCTTTTGCTCGAGTACTCATAAGGGCGAATACTGCAATTTACTTGATATTCCTCGTAGATTGCGACCATACTGCCGCAGTGGTCGGAGTCACTGTGTGTGAGCAAAACATAGTCAAATTCGCGCGTTGGGTCATTTTTGAAAAATGCGCTATTGAGGTAATTTATCAACTGCTTTTTTGCTTTTGAATCACCAGCATCAATGAGCATCGTTTGGTCGTCGGGAAAACGAATTGCTATGCTATCACCCTGCCCGACGTCTATGTAATGTATTTCAAGGTCGCCCGCTGAAACGACATTGCCATATTCAGTGTTTTTGATGCTAACATTCAAGGTGTCTGCAACGAACTTCTCGATTGGCTCTTTGACAAAGTATGTGCAAGCAATCATTGTTGCAAGCATCAAAAATATAACAAACCTTATCCACGAAAACGTCATACGGACGTTTTTCTTTTTGACTTTTTTCTTTTTTGTTTCTGCCATATTATTTATCCCTCGTTATTATAAAAAAATTAGTGTGGTTTTGTATTTCTTCAAAACTCACACTAATATTATAGTGAACTTTTAATTTTGTGTCAAACATTTTCGCTAACTTGTACATTTTTTTGCAACTTTTCTTGTCGTACCGACGCAGAGGTACACGACAAACTAACTGCATAGATAAAACCATATCAATCCAACAACTACTGCAAATTTCTTGTAGAAACCATACTTGCAGCCGCATACACCCCCAGCAGTACGAACTCGCCACGAGATATATTCTATAAAGAAAGAACTAACCCTCGCCGCCCACGAAAGTGACTTGTATGTAGGCAATTGTACCTGCAAGCGTGCGGTATCGCACTAGCCGCGGGGCTATCCCGCACACACGAGAGGTGAACTTTATAGATGCGAGACAGCAAGCCGTCCAGTAAAGTGACTTGCTTGTAGGAACTGTATCTGCAGCGGTGGCCTATGCCACATCGTTGTCAAAGAGTTCAATTTCTTGTTCAATGTCAACAGACTTGTTTTTGCCAAACTTTTTCTTCTTTTCCTTGATTTTCTTCGGTTTTTGAGGCGTCTGCTGCCCAGTGATAGGGGGCGCAAACAACTGCAAAATTTCGTCCTTTTGACGCATAACCGCGTCATACCCCTCTTGAACCATTTTTTCAGCGCCCTCAAAACTCGTCGCCTTGAAATCTTTTAAATCAGGCTCAATCAATATGTCCGTATTAAGTTTGCCCTTGACGCAGTTTGCCTTCATCAATATGCGAATAGATGCAAGCGCAAGGTCAAAAAGTTTTGTGCTTTCAGTTCCGCGCCCGCGATACTTGTTTATGTCTACCGAGATAACTTTATCACAACCAAGCATTTTGGGTACGTCCGCAGGTATCGTGTTCGCAAGCCCCCCATCCATTAGATTCATACCTTCGTATTGCACACAATCAAAAACCATTGGCACGGCGCACGAACCCGCTATTGCTTTGCAAAGTTTGCCCTCAGTAAACACAATTTCTTCGCCCGTTTTCATATCGACTGCAACGGCACCAAATTTCTTTTTTAGGTCAGTAATATCAATGTCGCCCATCAAACTAATGATAAACTCTTCATATTTTGATGTTTTTGACGGAACAAACACGATTTTCGACGTGCGAATGTCCTTAATTTTCATTTTGAGCGCACGCTCAATGAGTTCGTCCGACTTGTAACCGTAGCAGTACAGAGCGCCAACAAACGCGCCAACGGATGTGCCTGCAACGGCGTCAAACTCAATACCGAGTTCCTCGAACGCCTTGATTGCGCCTAAATGTCCAAAACCGCGCGCACCTCCACCGCTAAGGGCAAGCCCTACTTTGGGTTTGACCGCAACTTCGACAACTTCATTTCTATTTTTGCGCCTAAACATTTTAGTTATAAAATTCATAATTTATTTCCCTATATTAATATTTTAACACATAACCCCACAAAAATCAAGCGACTTCAATTTTGTCCTGAATTTGTTTTGATAATCAAAAATCAAGCGGATTACCATTTTTTTTCGTAACTATTATATGTATTTTAATACGTTATATTTCTCATAAATGTTGATTGATTATAGTATAATTCGAACAATTATTTAAAACCATACTTCGACTATTATGGCATCATCCGCAAATTAAAGTGCTTGTGGCAGTTTGTATAACAAGAATTAATGCACGTCAAAAAAATCAAACGAAGGGCGTTCGTTTGATTTTTCAGTTTCAATATTAGTTTTCTTCATTTTGCATCTTTTTTGCGAGTTCTATATCTTTTTCAACTTGCTCGATGTCTGATTTGATTTGCGCGTTTGTTTCTGTCAAAATTTTGTTTGTTTGCTCAAGGATTGGATATCTATCCTTGTTTGCTTCCATAACCTCTTCACAGTGTGCAACGCTCAATCTCAAACCTTCCAAAAGGTCAAGCTCTTCATTAAGTTCTTTTGCTTTTTCTTCGTCGATGTCGGCGTAGTTGTTTACTCCGTAGAGCAATACTTTGCGTTTTGCAACAATTGCTTCACGGCGACGCAATTTCTTTTTGTCGCTTTCAAGTGTTTTCTTTACTCTTGAAAGTGGAATGTACTCTTTCTTGTTGATTCTCAATTCTTTCTCGTTTGTTTTGAGTCTTTCTTTGAGATTTTCAAGGCGCGCTTCAAGTTCGTCGAGGTTACCGACATAATCTTTCATTCTTCTGCCTTCGTCGTCGTCATCCCCGTTGCGTTTAGCAATGAGTTCGTTCAACTTCGCTTTTTCTTCTTCGGCAATACGTTTCAATTCTTCATTTTCTTGTTGTTGCGCTTGAAGTTGTTGTTGAAGTTCGGCAACTTGTTCTTCCAAACGTTTTAAAATTTCATTTTGGACACGTTTTTCTTCTTCGGTTGGTTCTTTGTGTTCTTCAACTTTAGGTTGTTCTACTTCTTCCTCAACCTCTGGAATATCCTCAAAGTCGTCTTCTTCGGCATTAAAGTTAATGTCTTCAAAGTCGTCTTCAGGTTCATCAACAACTTGTGGTTTAACTTCGTCGTCCTTCACTTCGTTTGTTTGAAGGATTTGGCGTGCAAACTCCTCACTTTTCACTTTACTATATGCGGAAAGGGCGTCGTTGTTGATTTCGTCAATCATTGCATCGTAGTCAGGTCCGACTGGTTTTGCTTCGACTTGTGGCTCAACATATGGCTCTGGTTGAACTGGCTCGTCAAAAGCAAACGCTTGCTGTGCCTGCGCTTCTTCTTGTCTTGCCTTTTCAAAGTCGACTTCTTCCTTCTTTTCCTCTTCTTTTTCTACGACTGGCTCTCTTTCAGCATAGTTGTTTGTGATGTTAGTTGTATTGTTTGTAACCGTTGTATTGTCGTTTTTGTGCTTTTTGAAGAATATTCCTTGTCTATCTGACATTGTTGACAAAATCCAGTCGGAAACAAATACTACCAAAAATATTGCGATAGCGATGATGCCGATAATGCCAAGAATGTTAAGGAATGCGCCCCAAAAATCTGTAGAACTTTCCAAAATATTTGCAAATGTCATAATATTTTCTCCTTATTTTTTTTCGCCACCTAAAGCGTTGGTGGAAGCGGCGGGAATTGAACCCGCGTCCACACCAATTCCGCTGTGCTTTTCTCCGTGCGCTAGGTCATTTTCAAAATTCGGCAAAGCTTGACGATGACCAAAATTCACTTTGCTATAGATTTAATTTCATTTGAAAACTCAATCACCTTTTTCAAACTATCATTCTGTTTTAAAGCCTGCAAATCGACGAATGAGAATCAAAGTGCTAGACTTGGTGTCGCTAAATTAAGCAGCAACAGCCATTGCACCCATAGGTGCAACATTTGAATTATTTGCGTTTAATTTAATTTCCATTTTAACGAAGATGGACTTCGGCACGCTTTTTCACGCAAAATTTGATGCGTCGAATCCAAGTCGCCCCCTTGGATTTGGGATGCAAGACTAGATTTGTCTTGCTAGTTCCCTTTTTTGTTCTCTTTCTTTAATCGCTTTTCTTTTGTCGTAAAGTT
>CALDMJ010000166.1 GCA_937914725.1 uncultured Clostridia bacterium
TCTAGTGAAGGTGATATCATAGCGCCTTTGAAACCACAAAAAATATTTCATACCGACGAGACTGATAGCACAATAATGGGTAAACCTCGTACTATATTGCAAGAAAAAAATGTTAATGAATTTACGCCCAATTTGAATATTGATACAGATGATTTACCGACAAATGTTGAAGTAAGTGAAACTATTGATGACGATGTAGCCGACATTTTGGGTGCACCAAAATCGGATGCCGTTTCGAAACTTGGACTTGACAAAAAAGAAGATAATGAAATTGTTGATTTGGACAAGTTCTTGCAACACGAAAGCTCCGTTAATCCTCCTAAAGCGAATGAAAATGCAATTTCTCCGACGTCAAACAATGCGGTGCTTGGTTCAGGCACAACTGCAAGCGCTGTTCCGTCAAATAATTTACCTATTAAAGAGCAAAAAGTTGAAAAGCCAAAACCAAAGAAACCTATGAAATATATCTATCCGCCACTTGAATTATTGACAACTCAAAGCACAATTCCAAATCTGGCTGATAATGCGTTTGAGGGGAAGGCTCATACTATTGAAGAAAAACTTGAGGAATTTAAAATTTCCGCAAAATGCATTGGGGTTACTCGCGGTCCTGCGATTACGAGATATGAGTTTGAAATGCCCAAGGGTGTTCCTGTAAACAAGGTTTTGCAGTACTCAAACGATATTTCAATGGTTCTTGAAAGCAGAAAAGCAATAAGAATTGAGGCGCCAATTCCCGGTAAAAACGCGTTTGGTATTGAAGTGCCAAATGATAAGGTGGACACAATTGGATTGCGCGACTTGATTGATTGCAAGGAATTCAAGAGTGAGAAGTCCCCGCTAACTTTCGCTCTCGGGAAAGACATTACGAACAAATCAATTATGGGCGACGTCGGAAAACTTGTGCATACGCTTGTAGCAGGTTCGACAGGTAGTGGTAAATCAGTTTGTATGAATGCAATCATTATATCACTGCTTTATAAAGCATCGCCCGCTGATGTGCGAATTATTCTAATTGACCCAAAATTTGTAGAATTTGCAATTTATGAAAATATGCCACACTTGCTGCTTCCTAAGATAGTAACAGAGCCTGCACAAGCAGTTAATGCACTAAATTGGGCTTGTGAAGAAATGGAGCGACGAAACCGCATATTCGGTAAATTCTATGTTCGCAGCATTGACGAGTATAATGAAATGCCTGAAGTCTTGAGCGGAACAGAAGAGAAGATGTATAAAATCGTCATTATGGTTGATGAGCTTAATGACTTGATGATGAATGCGAGAAAGGAAGTCGAAGAAAAAATCTTGAAACTTGCGCAAAAAGCGCGTTCTTGTGGAATACATCTAATTCTTGCAACACAGCGTCCGTCGGTTGATGTTATCACAGGTACAATTAAAGCGAACCTGCCTTCACGTATCGCATTTTCACTCACAAACTATAGTGACAGTAAAACAATTATTGACCAAGGTGGCGCTGAAAAGTTGCTTGGGCGCGGAGATATGTTGTACAGTCCTCGCGGTGAAGAACCTACTCGTTTGCTTGGACCATTTGTCTCACAACAAGAAGTTTCTAGCATAGTTAAGTTTATCAAAGACCATAACCAGTGTGACTTTGACCCTGAAATTGCAAATGCGATAATGGTTAAGCGCACAAACGAAGGTGGTGGCGCGGGTCCTGCAGATGCTACAAGCGATGAATACTTTGTTCAAGCGCTCAGGTGGGCGATTGAATCGCAAGTATGTTCTACATCGTCGCTGCAAAGACGTTTTGGAATAGGTTATCAAAGGGCAGCGCGCCTTGTAGATTCTTTTGAGGCGCATCAGTACATTTCAAAAGCGGAAGGTTCAAAGCCGCGGCAAATCTTTATCACTATGGAAGAATTTTTGCGCCTGTATGGAAATAACTAATTAATAATTTTATGGAGATAAATCAAATGAACACCAATGAAAAGACCGTGGCTTTGGTGAGCCTCGGTTGCGATAAAAATACCGTTGATTCGGAAAAAATATTGTTTTCAGTAAAAAATGCTGGTTTTAGCATAACATCAAATTTAAGCGAAGCAAACATAATAATTTTGAATACTTGTGCCTTTATTTTGGATGCACAACAGGAGTCCATAGATTCGATTTTGAACGCCGAGCAATACAAAACAAATGGCGTGTGTGAAAAAATTCTTGTTTGTGGCTGCTTGGTTGCCCGCAACGGTGCTGATTTGGTTAAGGAAATTCCAAGCATTGATAGAATTGTCAATATTAATGAATATGATAAAATGCCTGAAATAATATGCAAACTTTATGACGATGATAGCTTTAACGTTTGCGAGTCGTCAATAGCGGGGCGCATTTTGTCGACGCCGCAACATTATGCGTATGTCAAAATTGCGGATGGATGCGATAACTTTTGCACTTATTGTACTATACCGAAAATACGTGGACGTTTTAGAAGTCGCACAATTGAGGATATTGTAGGTGAATGCAAAAATCTAGTTCGTGATGGGGTTAAGGAACTAATTATCGTTGCGCAAGATGTTACGCGTTACGGCATAGATTTATATGGAGAGTATAAGATTGTTGAATTAATCAGCACGCTTAGCGAAATTGAGGGAGTTAAGTGGATTAGATTGCACTATTGCTATCCTGAATTGATTTCGGATGAACTAATCAACCTTGTAGCAACAAATGACAAAGTTTGCAAATACTTTGATATTCCTTTGCAACACGTCGCAAATAATGTGCTAAAGAAAATGAATAGAAAAAGCACCTATGAATCAATTTGCAAATTGATTGAAAAAATAAAATCACAAACCGAAAAGATTGCAATTAGGTCATCATTCATCGTGGGGTTTCCCGATGAGACTGAACAAGATTTTGAGCAGTTGAAAAACTTTGTTGTCGAATACAAGCTTGACAATGTGGGCGTTTTCCAGTATTCGCGTGAAGAGGGAACGCCAGCATTCAGTATGCCTAATCAAGTTTCAAGTAAAGTAAAAAAACAACGTCAAAAAGAAATTTATCAAGCACAACAAAATGTTGTAAAAGAAAATAATAGAGCAATGGTCGGGCAAGTCATAACTGCAGTTTGTGACGATATTGAGGGCGATAAGGCAATTTTGCGTAGCGAATACAATTCACCAAATGTCGATACTGTTATTATTAGCGAGGCGATAGACGGAATTAAGCAAGGGCAATTTTATAAAGTAGAAATTATAGGGTTTACCGACTATGACCTTGTGGGCGTGATAAAAGGAGAAAATGTATGAATTTACCAAACAAAATTTCGATTTCAAGAATCGTGATGGTGCCAGTTATAATGGCATTGTATCTTATTTCTACAATTCCGTACGGGAAACTAGTAGCATTTTGCTTGTTTGTAATTGCTTCAGTTACCGACTTTTTGGATGGTTACCTTGCAAGAAAATATAATCAAGTTACTGATACGGGTAAATTCTTAGACCCAATTGCGGACAAATTATTAGTTATGTCAGGCGTGCTTGTAATAATGGTGGATGCCATTTTGCCGTTATACGTATACATCATAGTATGTGCGATGATTTTTGCTAGAGACTATTTAGTAAATAGTTTGAGGCAAGTTGCTTCTACTAAAGGTGTTGTTATTGCTGCCGACAAGTCGGGCAAAATCAAAACCGTGTTGCTTGATATTGGGCTTTGTGGAATGATGTTGCTTGGTGCAAACTTACAAGCTGGATGGGTTACGGGTACAGCCGTAGATGTTGTTTCGTACATTGTATATGCTGTTTCGGTTGCTGCACTATTTA
>CALDMJ010000167.1 GCA_937914725.1 uncultured Clostridia bacterium
TATAGTAGCGTTTCATATTTGTGAATGCTTAGAGGTTTTCTTTCGCAAATCAATTTATAATTTTGTTCATTTACATAATTCTTTACTGTATCAAAGTCTTTGTTTGAAATGAGTTCACGCAATAGGGTTGCAGAGATGGACTCAATGCGGTCAATGGGGCAAGGTGTGATTTTGTCACTTAGATTTTTCATATACTGCAAAGCAAGAATGTCGTTGCCCGAAATGTTTGCAATTCCCGAATTCTGCTCAAGCGTTTGAGTGAGCGCAGTAGCATATGAATTGCCGCTGTCTAAGTTGTTTACGAGCAATGCTTTAAAATTATCATCTTCGCAATGTAAAATTGCTGATAGTTTATCTAATTCTTCCTTGCTTTTTGTGACGCCAAAAGCGAGGTAATCGAGATTCAGTGAATTTGCGATTTGTGCGCTATACTCTGAGAAATCGTCAGCTGAACTAAGTGAGTAAACTGTTGGCATATAGATAACAGCATCAAAACCAATATTGAGTGCCATTTTTGCGCGTGTTTGATAGTCAAAAATTGCAGGTGTTCCGCGTTGGACAAAATTTCCACTCATAATTGCAACGACAAAATCACAGTTTGTTCGTTTTTTTGTTTCCGCTATTAGGTGCTGATGTCCATTGTGTGCGGGATTGAGTTCGCATATAATTCCGGTTATTTTCATAGGGTTATCATATCATAAATTTTACAATTTTGCAATATAATTCTATATGAAAATAAAAAATAAAAGCACGCCTCAAACAATGTCATCACTTAGCGTTTTTCTTGTGTTTTTTGGGACCATCGTAGGAGCGGGGTTCGCGTCGGGACGCGAAGTTTACGTCTATTTTGCGCGTTTTGGAATATGTGGGCTAATAATGACTATTTTGGCAGGGCTATTGTTCTACGTAATTGGCTACGTTTTTTTGCGACTTGGAAAGCGCTGCAAAGTTCAAAGTCTAAGTGATTTTTTCAAGCTGATTTTCGGCAAATTTGCACCGATAATAGAAATTGTGGTTATATTTTCATATGTCATTGTTTTGGGGGCAATGTTCGCTGGTTTTGATAGCCTACAACATATCGTTTTTAGCGGTTTAGATTATCCTGTTTTGGCGGTAATAAGCGCAATTTTTTGCGTAATGGCAGTGCTTGGAGGCATAAGCAAAATTTCTAAATTGAACGGTCTTTTGTTGCCATTGTTGCTCATTTTTATGGGGGCAATCTTAATTTTTTCTCTTGTGGGGAAACCATTGAGTGCTGTAATTCGTTTGGGTGGGGTAGATACTGCTACAATGCTATATTCATTTGTTAGTTGTTTGATTTTTGTTTGCAGTAATATGTTTTTGACGGGCTTTGTACTGATGAAAACTGGTGCACATACGTCCTCCCAAGTTGATAAGCGTGCCGCAAAGGTAACGGGTTTTGTTTTGCTTGCAATATCATTTTTTGCAAGCCTTGCAATCATTGTAAACCCCGAATCAGTGCAGTATGATATGCCGTTTGTGTATCTAGCGTTTGGAATATCTGACATTTTTGTTATTATGTCAGTTGTCATTTTGTGGTTTGCAATATTTACTACAGCAATTGCTACTATGCTAACAATTTCGTGGTGGTTAAAGAGTTATATAAACAACTTTTTGTATTCAACAATTATAACGTGTATATTTTCATTTTTGTTAAGCCGTGTAGGCTTTAGCGTCATAATTGATATCTTTTACCCACTAACAGGTCTAATGGACATAATATTTGTATTATGCGCATTATATTTGTTTGCAAAATCAAAGGATTTTGAAGCAACTTTTGTATTGAAACATAAAAATAAATTAAATAAAAAAAACACAATTCGCTTGCGTTCATCATATCATTTTCGCATAGGAAAATATAAATAATTTTAGCATATTTAAAAATGCGAAAGGTGATTAGTATTTTTTGACTATTTCAACGATTGTAGTAGACAAAAATTTGAACAAATAAGCAATAAAATTTTCAAAATACTTGACATTGGATGCGAAATTGTATATAATATCACAAGTACCGCTTGACAAAGGCATTAAGCACGTAAGTCGCCTTACTCAGCGAGTCTTATTTTAATAGGAGGGAACTAGAATGTACGCAATAATCAAAACAGGTGGAAAGCAACTCAAAGTTGAAGAAAACCGTTATTATGATGTTGAACTTTTGAACGCTCAAGTTGGCGACAAAGTTAAGTTTGATGTGTTGCTATTCAATGACGGCAAAAAGTCTACAGTTGGAACACCAGTTGTTAAGGACGCAGTTGTTGAGGCAGAAGTAATGGCTCACGGCAAGGGCGAGAAACTTACAATATTCACTTACAAGCCAAAGAAGAATGAAAGACGCAAGATGGGTCATCGTCAGCCATTCACTAGAGTCAAAATTTTGTCTATCGCAAAATAATTATGACGAAAGTGGAAGTTGAGTTGGGGCATAACAAATCAATTAAGAAAATTACTGTTCACGGGCACGCAAATTATGCGGAGAGTGGCAGCGACATTGTTTGTGCAGGTATTTCGACATTGCTGATGACAGGTGCGCTTGCTGCACGTGAAATTGTTGGCACTGACATTATGAAAGAATGCAGAGACGGAAGATTGGTTTTGGAAGTCCCCACAGATAATATTGATGATAACCTGCAGGTTATCTTGCAAACTGTTATCATTGGTTTAAGAGATATTGAAAGTGGATATCCAAAAAATATAAAAATAAAGGAGATATAAGATGTTTATTTATTTACAGTTATTTGCATCTAAGAAAGGTGGAAGTAGTTCAAAGAACGGTAGAGACAGTGAATCAAAGCGTCTTGGTCTTAAAAAATCTGATGGACAACAAGTACTTGCCGGTAATATTATTGTTCGCCAACGCGGAACAAAATTTGCAGCAGGCAACAATGTTGGTTTGGGCAAAGATTATACAATCTTCGCACTTATTGATGGTGTAGTTAGATTTGAACACAAGACTAAAGATAAGATTCAAGTGTCGGTCTACGCAAACTGATTTGGTCATTACATTATAGTTTGACTTGGCTGCAAAGAATTGCAGCCCTTTTTTATTGGAGCGTTTTGCGAATTAGTAAGGCGCTTTTTCGTTGCAAAGATAATAGTCTTATGTTGCACTAAGTAGAATGTTATTATTTAATATTTTTATTGTAGCGTCTATAAAATGATATAATATGCAACTAAAGTTAACTAACATTGCCCCATAGAGCCTATGAAAAATGACATCAAAAAAGCACTTGCAAATGCAAGTGCTTTTATTTGGTGGATAGGGATGGATTCGAACCATCGTAGTCATAGACAGCAGATTTACAGTCTGCCCCCTTTAGCCACTCGGGAACCTATCCATTTGTTACTTTGGTATAATATCAAAAAAAAACACATTTGTCAACTGTTTTTATATAATTTTTTTTTATTTATACATTTTTGTTAATTTTTGTTAATTCTCTAATAAATTTTGTAGTAGAAGTTGAGGTATGATTTACTTTGAGAATTAACTATTTTTCTAAATTAAAATTTTTGAATTATTGTATTTTTAGAGCTTTTCAATTAACAGTGTATGAGATTATGATTAGTTTTGTTTTAGAATAGAATGAGGGAAAGCATTTAGAGCAAGTTTAAAATGTTATTAAAAAAAATGTAATAAAAGTCAAAAAATGTCAAAAATTTTATTTAAAATACTTGACATTTGAGTGTAAAATGATTATAATATAGAAAAGTCAAAGATAGTCAAATCATTTTGGAGGAATTATGCGCACGATTAGCGACATTATTGAGCAGTTTTTGCTTGAGGCGTTTGACGACCATAGAGAAATTGAACTTTCAAGGAATGAACTTGCGGAGCATTTTAAATGTGTCCCCAGCCAAATCAACTATGTTTTATCTACGCGATTTACTCTTGAAAAGGGGTATGTCATTGACAGTCAGCGTGGCGGTGGCGGTTATGTCAAAATTCATAGGATTGAAATTGATGATAATTTCAAAGATTTGATTTTTGAGAAGATCGGCGACAACATCGATTATGCTTCAGCAAGGGGTATTCTTGATACGCTTTGTTCGAATGATGTTTTATCGAAAGAACAAAAACGATGTTTGGAAAGTGCGATTTCAGTAAAATCATTGAAAAATCCGTTTAGAATTGAAGATGAGATTCGTGCAAGAATTCTGAAAAATACATTGACTATGATATATAAAGAAAAAGAAAAGTGAAAAAAAGGAGAATATGTTATGTTTTATTCATTTAATCCAACTGAAAGTGTAAAGCGCGTGATAAAAAACGCGTCTGAATTTGCTTTGCTACACGGGCACGATCAAATTGGCTCGGAGCATTTGCTTTACGGGATTTTGTCCGTCAGTGATAGTATGGCGGCAAAACTTTTGAAAAACCTTGGAGTAGACAAAAATACTTATGCTGAAATTTTCGATGAAAAAATAAACGACGGTTTTAGTTTCTCGGGTTCATTTGAGCCTCAATTCACGCCGCGTGCAAAGGAAATTTTTAGAGTTGCGCAAACTTTGTCTATGCAACTAAATCACGATTTTGTCGGCACCGAACATCTATTACTTGCAATTGTGATGTCGAGTGATTGTGTGGCAAATACATTGCTCACAAGAGGTTTTAGAGTCGATTTGAACGCACTCCGCGACCAACTATTAGGAGTTTTGCGTGGCGGGAGTGTATCATTCAACGAGTCATATGACAATATCGAAAATTCGGGCAAGCAAAACAATACTATAAAAAGTCCACTTGATGAAGAGTTACTCTCAATGGGTAGTGATTTGACTTTGAAAGCGCGACAAGGGAAGATTGACCCAGTTATCGGGCGTGAAGACGAAATCAATAAAATAATTGAAATACTTTGCCGAAAAACAAAGAACAACCCAGTTTTGATTGGTGAAGCGGGGGTCGGGAAGTCTGCAGTTGTTGAGGGCTTGGCACTTGCTATTGTCAAGGGCGAAGTTCCTAATATATTGAAAGATAAGGTCATCTATTCGCTTGAAATTGGTGGCTTGATGGCGGGCACCAAATATCGTGGTAGTATGGAAGAAAAATTAAAATCGGCCATTGAAAAAATTATTGCAAACAAAAATATTATTGTTTTTATTGATGAAATTCACACGCTTGCACAAGCAGGTAGCGAGCAAGGTGAAATAAATCCTGCGGATATGCTGAAACCATATTTGTCAAGGGGTGAGTTGCAAACAATTGGCGCAACCACAACAGACGAGTATCGTAAGTATATTGAAAAGGATAAGGCGCTTGAACGCCGTTTCCAACCCGTTATTGTCGAGGCGCCAACTGTTGAGCAAACAATTGCAATCTTGAAAGGTTTGCGCGACAGTTATGAGGCGTTCCACCAAGTTTCTATTTCAGATGAGGCAATTGAGGCGGCAGCCAACCTTTCAGATAGATTTATTATGGACAGACAATTACCTGATAAGGCTATTGATTTGATTGACCAAGCGTGCAGTAAGGTCAAAGTCAACAATTCAATTGTTTCTAGCGATTTGAAGACAAAAATGCAACAAATCAAGGAGCTTGAAAACAACAAAAACGAGGCTTTAATTCAAGAAAAC
>CALDMJ010000168.1 GCA_937914725.1 uncultured Clostridia bacterium
AATCGCAAGATTTGTTGAATATTACGGACTATGCTAAGGGGAGTGAAGAGTATAATTATTACCTCGTCACAGGAGATGTTGCCGACATACCGACACACGTTTATGATGTGGAAGGAAATGTTATTTCAAACAATAGCCCGATGATTACTGAGTTTTACGGTTTCTTGAATGGCAACGGTTACTCAATAAGTGGCTTTACTGTCAAAGAATCTCCAAAAGAGTTTGACGACGAATTTAATGTTATCGATGACCCAGTCGACACCGAAAATGTCGGTTTGTTCAAGCTCCTAAAAGACGGCTCGTGCATTTCGGGCTTGAGCCTTAACGATGTTTACATTGATTTCCAATCAAGTTCGACAGTCAACAACTCTACAATGAATGTTGCAGGGCTTGTCGGTGCAATGGAAAGTGGTTCTGTCATTTTTGCAAGTACGGTTTCGGGAGAAATCTTTGCAAAAGGCGCTCAGTACTACGAAAATATAAATGACGTCAAAACTCTTGTCTCTCGTGGGCAAACGCTCAACATCGGAGGAATCGCAGGCGATGTCAGCGGCGGGAGCATCATAAACAGCGCAAACTACGCACGCATCGCGTCGTTTGACTACAAAGCATATAAAAATGCGGGCGGTTCTACAACAGAAAGCCTAAAGACGCTTAACATCGGTGGGCTTGCTGGTAGAATTTCTAGCAACGCAAGTATGCTAAACGTATTCTCAATTTCGCAAGTCAATTACAACGACGCAAATAGTCAGCAAATAAACGTCGGACAAATTGCAGGATATGCAAAAGATTCGACAATAAAAAACTACTATGGAAAAGTCGAAGTTGTAAAACAAGAATACACAAATTCAGTGCATCTTGAAAAGAATGTTGGTTTCGATGTCACAAGTGTCGAGGGGCGCACGACAAACATTATCACAAATGAGTTGATTCAAAATCTTGAAGAAGCGACGGCGGAAGAACTTGCCACAAACTATGGTTATGAGTACAACCCAATCTTGAGTGAAAATGTTCCTAAAACGAGAGCGAATGAGCTTGTCGACGGTGCAGTCGTCTCGTATTACATTCCAGTCAATACCGAAACATTAATGTATTTGATGAAAGGAAATTATAATATCAAACTTGAAAATGATATTTATATTGATAGCTCATCAGCATTTATGAAAGGCGAGGACGGCGAAACAGTTCCAATTGGCAATGTTACAGTCGACACATATAGTGCAACGCTTGACGGTTCGTATAACACAATCTACGGCGTCAAAGGTGTGTTTGCACTTAACTTCGGCGGCTCAATCATTAACACCGCATTTAGCGGAACAAATGATTATAAAGGCACATCAAGCAATATTCTAAAAACAATGCAAACAGGTTCAAAGGTTTCAGTTGTCGACCTCAGCGTCACAAGCAACAATTTGGGGCTCGCAAAAACGCGCAATTCAAATGTCGAAATTAGCGATTTGAACATTGATAGTTCAGCAAAGAACAAACTAAATGACAAATTGTGGATGAATATGAGCGCCACAAACGACGAATCTGAGGAAAGACTGCGTGCATTTGTCGAATATTGGGATGACTTGGATGTTCGTGGCGTCTACTTAGAGAAAAATGAAGCGACAAAAACTGTTCTTGTCGTGGATGGGAACGGAAACGAGGTCTCTTCGCAAGAAAAAGAGTGGCGCAACAGCATTAAAGATTCCTACCAACTTTCAAAATATGCACGACTTATCAATGATGGGGACGTCTTTGAGTTGAAAGTTACAGAACTTGACCACACCTCAGTGTTTGACTTGAGTGGAAAGATTTGGCACAGTCTCCAAACCTTTGAATATTCAATCTTGTCAACAAGTGAAAACACAAATGAAAAGGCGAAAATTCAAAATATGTACGTTGAGGGCACCAATAATCTTGGGTTTATCAGTACATACAATTCGCCTGAGGGCAAACTATTCAACCTTGAGTTCACAAATGCAAAAATTGTGAACACAGAGGCGACAAGCGAAACAACGCGCTTTGAAAACATTGGCGTGGTTGTCGGCAACTTTACAAATGGTAGCGCAAGTGATATTAGTGTTAAAGGAATTGTCAATATCGATGTTCCTAAAGCAAACTATGTTGGCACAGCGTTTGGTAAAGCATATGGCGAACTTAAAAACATTAGCACAGTTGCCGCAAGCGAAGATGTCGCTAAGTCAAAAGTCAAAGGGCTTGACTTTGTAGGCGGAATTGCTGGAGCGCTTACGCTTCCAAGTAAAACGGCAAGCAATATCGACAACAATTACAACATTAGCGGACGTGACTTTGTAGGCGGATTGATTGGCTACTCAACAGGTAGCAACAATCCAAATATCTACCTCTATGAACAAGTCGTTAACGACGGCGTTGCAACTAAAGTCTACCACAAAAATGAGGGTACGGTCCAAGGTCGCAACTTTGTCGGCGGGATAGTCGGTTACAACGACGCAGTTACTTTGAACTTGCCAACAAACCTTGGCAATGTCGAATCGAATGGTTATGCCGTAGGCGGTATTGCTGGCTATACCTCAGCGCAAACATTGAGTGCTGAAAATGGTGTTAGCAGCGGCACAAAAAATAGAGTCGCAGTCAACACATTGATTACAGTTGACGCTCAAACTGAACAATGCGACTTAGCAAAAACATTGAACGAAGGTTTTGCAGAAATCGCACTTACTGGCGCAACATATTCTAATGATACACTTAAGAGTGGATACTTCTACGGTGGTATTGTGGGGTACTTGAACGGCACAGATATCCGTGCGGATGTCTCAAATGGCGATTCAAATTCAAGACTGAATAGAAACAACGCAACAATCAACGCAACATCCTTTGTCGGCGGAATCGTCGGTTACAACAGAGCAGGCAGTTTGTTTGCAAAGAATGTTTACCTTGAGAGTGTTGATAACTCATTACTTGGCTTGAGAAATTACGCAAGTGTCATCGGTAAAACTTTTGTCGGCGGTATCGCAGGTATCAATGTCAATGTCGAAGAAAAACTTGCAACGGTCAAAGACAGTGTCGTCGATATTTCAGGTGGTAGTTCCGTAATCTCTGGCGAATACTGCGTCGGTGGCATTGTGGGTGCAAACTATGGTCAAGTATGGTCGGTTGCTGCAGCAGGTCAATTATATGGGCAAACTGCAAATTTTGGCGGTATTGTCGGGTTCAACGGCAGTGACGCTGAAGTGCAGTACGCAAACTCCGCAATGATTATGACAATTAGCGCAAACGACAGTTCTATGAGTACAACAAATGGTGTGACGATTTCAAATGTTAGTGCAAACTACTATGTCGGTGGAATTGTCGGACATAACTTAGGTAGCGTCAAGAAGTCAACATATAGCAAGGGCGGCAATGGCGCTGCGGATGCTGGAACAATCAAGTTTGCAGCGGAGTCAAGCCTCGCAAGCGCTAAAATGCAAAATATCTACATCGGTGGGCTTATCGGCGTCAACGAAGGATCTCTTGACGAAGCGTATACCGATGCAAACACAACAATTATTCAATCAACATACGAGGGGATTTCGCTTAGCGGAACAATCCACATTGGCGGACTTGTAGGTCTTAACAAAGCAAATGCAACAATTGCCGATTGCTATAGTCTCGCAAAAATCATCAACCGCTATAATATGAAGTTGCAAGGTGGGTATAATGATACCGAAATAGCGGCTGTCGGCAGCGAAGTCGCAGGCGGACTTGTCTATGAAAATCTTGGCGAAATCAAATCATCCTACGCAACCTACTGTTTGTATGCAAAGAACAGCGGAACAATCAGCAACGACTGCTACGTAATGGAACTAAAAACCATTAGCAAAACAATCAATCAAGTGAATGAGTTTGGTGATAAGGATGTTACAAAAGTGGATGTAGAAAATTATACAGTCAAAGATGATAGCGATAACCTTGATAACTATTATAGATTTGTAATGTCAAAATTCACTCTTGTAGATGTCGAAATTGTTGAAGTGACAGTGGATCCTATTGCGGCAAAAACAATGACATACAAGGCTCAAAGCGTCAAACTCAAATTTGAATCAAAAGATGGAAAGTATTCAGACACGGATTGGCTTGTTAATATTGGAGAAATGACAGTAAGTAAAGATGCTCTATATTTTAGTTCTGATGTATTTAATTGTGAATGTAAACGAGGAGAATGTGATTGCTTAAGCAGGGGCTGTTGTCAAGGTTGTTACTGTATCCTTGGCGAAGATGTGAATATCCATTCAAAGACTTGTGTTCATAAACACGAAAAGTTATGGCTTGAGAATTTTGGCGTTGAGTCGAGCAGTAACGCAAGTGTTGTAAACGATTTTGTTAGGTTAATGCTCAGAGATGTAGTGTTCAACCTAGCATTTACTGGACAAACAACTCCGACAAATTATGACACAAAAGGGAATACCGACACAGTGTCTCCGTCAGTCGACAATATGCCAACAACAGGCTTTATGGGTGACGGCAGTATGAGCAATCCATTTAGAATTTATAGTGTTGATGACCTTGACACTTTGAATCGTCAACTTGAATTTGGCAATACATTTGTTGGAAAAACATTCAAATTGATGCGAGACATCGACTTGAACGGCGCAAGCCTCACAATCAGCAGCGCAGACTATCCTTTCCAAGGAGTCTTTGACGGCAACGGAAAGACAATCAAAGGTAATGTGTTAAGTGGCGGTGCAAATGATAATATCGGGTTATTCCAAGTTCTTGCAAGCGGCGGACAAATCAAAAACTTGATTTTAGTCGACTGCGTGTCGTCTGGTAACAACAATGTCGGTTTAGTTGTTGGTAAAAACCTCGGGACAATCCAAGATGTACAAGTTTATACTTCCAGTGCATCAAATCAAGACTATGCCGTGCAAGGAAGTGAAAATGTTGGTGCAATTTGTGGCTTGAACCTTGGTTTCGTGAATGGATGTTCAATTGGCGCAAGAGTTAAAGGTTCAAAAAATGTCGGTATAGTAGTCGGCACAAACTCAAATGGTAGAGTTTCTGCTTGCGAAACACTAAATACACGCATTGAGTTGAGTTCAACAATCATTGATGTCAGCAGTTTTGCAATCGCATCTGACAATGTCGGTGGAATTGTTGGGTACAATTCAGGCGTCGGCACGATTGCGGAATGCTCCAACGCGGGTGAAGTCAATACCAATGGGTACGGCGGCGGAATTGTTGGACTTTCGGATGCAAAAGTTTTTAGTAGTGACTACCACGCAATCAGTGACATTATCAACAGTGGGGCGCTTTCAGGAAATGGCAAACTTGGACAGTTAGCAGGAAAGATTGCCGACCCAGCGTATAATGTGCTTTTGACATCAAATGTCAAGGCATTGGGAGAAGCAT
>CALDMJ010000169.1 GCA_937914725.1 uncultured Clostridia bacterium
AACTTCGCCCGCGCCAGTAACTTGTAACATTGTGTTTTTGTCAGCGACAATCATTTGTGCTTCAAGCTTGCGCATTGCTTCGTCTCTACGCCACGTTTGAGCAAGTTCTACTGCGCTGCGCATAAGGTTGCCAGAATATTTTTGCAACATACTTTCAAATCTATCAATTAGCGTAAGCGCATCGGCAACGCCACCTGCGAATCCGACAATGACTTGGTCGTTATAAATTCTACGGACCTTTTTTGCGTGTGCTTTTGCGACGATATGTTCAATTGTTGCTTGTCCGTCGCCAGCCATTGCGGTTTTCCCGTCTTTTTTGACGGCGATTATTGTTGTGCTGTGAATTTGTTCCATTTTATCTCCTCATTGTTTATAATATTGTCATTATTTTATTGTTTATTCTTCATTTTTAGTTTCGGTTTCGGTGGGCTGATTAAGCGGAGTATTGGACAAAAAGTCGCAATTTGGATAACCTGTGCAACCATAGAAGAAACGCCTATTTTTGTTCATACGCTTTGCAAGCGGTTTACCGCATTTTGGACAGGTGCCATAATCTACATTATCTATTGATTTTATATTCTTGCAGTTTGGATAGTTTGAACAAGCGAGGAACTGTCCAAAGCGCCCTTCTTTGATAACCATTGGGCTGCCGCATTTGTCACAGACCTCTGTCGTTTCGATAGGCTGTTTGGGCTCAACCTTTATAAGTTCGTTGTTCTCACCGATGCGAACATCTTTGCGGATATTCTTGCAATTTGGATAGTCGGAGCAAGACAAAAACTTTCCATATCGGCCCGCACGAATCACCATAGGTTTGCCACATTTATCACAAATTTCGTCCGTGGGAATTGGCTCAGCTTTGTATGTTTCGGTGCTCTCGCCTGCGATGGCAAGTTGCTTTTCAAAGTCAGTCCAAAATTCGCCGACTACGACTTTCCAATCAAGTTCGCCCTCGGCAACTTCATCGAGTTTGGTTTCCATTCCCGCTGTGAACGAAACATCCATAATGTTTTCAAAATACTTGGTCAATAGGTCGGTGACCTTAAAGCCAAGTTCGGTGGGCTTTAGGTACTTTCCGTCCTTTTCAGTATAGGTGCGCGATGCGAGCAAAGTGATTGTTGGGGTGTAGGTTGCAGGACGACCAATGCCCTTTTCTTCCATCATTTTGACAAGACTTGCTTCCGTAAACCTTGCTGGGGGCTTTGTAAACTTTTGTTCCTCTTTATATGAAAGTGCTAAGCACAAATCATTGTCGTTGAGGTTTGGCATTTTATCTTGCTCTTTTTCCTCATCCTCAGTATATGCTTTGTAGACTTTCATAAAACCTGCAAATAGAAGCGTTCTGCCCGTTGCTTTAAACTGATACTTTTTCTCCGTGTCGACAGTTTCTAAGTCGGCACTAACGGAATAGAATTTTGCGCTGTTCATTTGACTTGCCAAGAAGCGCTCATATATCAATTTATAGAGTTTATACTCATCGTCATCGATTTTGCCTTTCAGTGACTCGGGCGTTCTATTGATATTTACGGGACGAATTGCTTCGTGCGCGTCTTGCGCATCTTTCTTTGCCTTGTAGACATTCGGCTTTGCGGGATAATACTCAGCACCATAGTTTGCAAGAATAAACTCTTTTGCGGCGGCTTGCGCTTGTGGCGCGACGCGCGTCGAGTCTGTTCTTATATACGTGACAAGTGCTGATTTACCCTCACCGACGATGTCGACGCCTTCATACAACCTTTGCGCGACGCTAGTAGTCTTTTTCAAGCTAAACCCGATTTTATTCAAAGCATCTTGCTGCATCGAACTTGTGATGTATGGCGGATTTGGATTTGTAAAAGTTTCACCTTTTTTGATTTTATAAACTCTATATTCCTTATCTTTGATGCGCTCACGCAAAATCTGCATATGCTCGGCGTTTTTGATTTTTACTTTTTTGCCGTCGACACTATTGAATGTTGCCTTAAACTCAATATCGTCACCATTGTCACAATCTTTCTTTTTCATTATTGCGGTCAAAGTCCAATATTCTTCGGGTTTAAAATTCAAAATTTCGCGTTCTCTATCGGTAACCAATTTGAGCGTAACCGATTGGACACGCCCTGCGGACAATTTGGGCGCGATTTTATGTGACAAAAATGGTGACAGTTTATAACCAACTAATCTATCCAAAACTCTGCGCGCTTGTTGCGCGTCGACAAGCTTTAAATCTAGCGGACGGGGGTTTTCTAGTGCGTGGTGCACGGCATCCTTTGTGATTTCGTTAAATTCAATTCGACAAGGCGAATTGACATCAAGCCCCAAGATGTATGCTAGATGCCACGAAATCGCCTCTCCTTCACGGTCAGGGTCGGTTGCAAGCAAGACGCCATCGGCCTTCTTCGCTTTCGCAAGTAAATCTTTGATTGTTCTCTCTTTATCAGGAAGATTTTTGTATTGCAATTCAAAATTATTTTTCACGTCAACGCCAAGTGTTCGCTCGGGCAAGTCGCGCACGTGTCCGCCTGAAGCAAACACCTCGTAACCCGCGCCGAGATATTTATTCACGGTTTCACGTTTCCCGATACCTTCTATAACTACTAAAATCATTGCTACTCCAAATTATTTATGAATACGGTTTGATATCCTTTATTATTAATACTAAGTGTTTTGCAAAAAAA
>CALDMJ010000170.1 GCA_937914725.1 uncultured Clostridia bacterium
AAGTGCCATTCCAGAAATAAAGGTTTTATATCCCCTTTCAATCGCACTTATCAATTTTTCTTTTAGAACTTGCTTCATATTAAGACATCTTTTATCTTCTTCGTTGAACTTCCAAGGCAGTTTTTGACTTCTATGCCCAGTAAAACAAGCTGTCTGACCTTTTTCCATTTTACTCTCCAAATATATCAACCAAGGATATATCGTTTATTATCACATATTCAAACACAAAAGTCAAGGATATATCCCAGAGATTTGAGAATACTAAATGGTAAAATAAATAAAGGATATATCGTTGGAGAGTATGATTATGAAAACTACGGAAGCAATAACTAAAAGAATACTAAATCTTTGTGATGAACGAAATATAACACCAAATAAACTAGGAACAATCTCTGGTGTTGAACCTAGCACAATAACAAGTATATTTTACGGAAAAAGCAAAAATCCGGGAATTGTAACACTTAAAGCAATTTGCGACGGATTAGAAATTACATTATATGACTTCTTTAATGATGATTTGTTTAAAAACAATGATTTAGATGATTAAAAAAGATTGAGCAAAACCAACTCAATCTTTTTTATTACAATTTTTTAAGTTCTATTATATCATCGAACATTATAACATTATTATCCACAATCAGTTTTTGTTCATAGACATCAACTTTTGACTTACCTTTTATTGTTTTATAATATCCATCACAAAAGTAGGTTACTTCAACACTATCACCTTTTTCTAGGTCATTAAGTGTCTTGGATATTTCTTCTATTTTTTCTTCTGTTATGTCGCCTTTTTCAATTCTATCGTGTTCGTATTCTTTCAATCTCAAAGCTTGTTGCAGACCTTTCAAAGCGTCAAAAGGTGCAAACTGTCTTGCTCTATCACCTCTCGGCATTTTAGCTCTCTCCACTCTTATGACCTCCTATTGACTTATTCCTTTCGATTTGTGTAGCCTTTTCATTCAAATCAATACCTTTCAATATTGAGTTTTTTCCATATCTATCTTGAAGATTTAGCACACTATCAACCAGTTTTTTCTCTTTTGCAACTTTGTCAAAATCTGTAAAGAAGTCATATTGTTCCTTCTCATCGGATACAAGTTCAGCAAAATCATATCCTATTTTTCTAATTGGTTTTTGTTTATCAACTATCTTATCAAACAACTTATCAGTGTATTCCCCTATAATTGTATATAGGTTAGTTGTTACATTCATTCTTGTTGTTCCTTTGGCAACCGACTTATCATCACCATAACCAACAAATAAATGAATTAAATTTGTTGAATAATGTTGTCTTGCTAAATCATAACAACCATTTTGAACCATCTCTCTCATAACAATCTTTGCGTCCTTATAGACATAATTGCAAGGTAATATTTGAGAAGATGAAATTGACCTTGATTTTGTTTTGTAAGATTTTATATCAGACATCAAACAAGGTTCTCTGCCCCAAGCATGGTCAATCAATAGTTCAGCATTAACACCAAACTCTTTATACAAATAATCCTCATTAAATTTGGCAATTCCTTCCATATCGTGAATTCCATATTTTGCTAGTCTATCAATGGTTCCAGTTGATATTTGCCAAAAGTCAGATAATGGTTTATGGTTCCAAAGTGTTTTTATATACTTATTTTCATCAAGCCAACCTATTCTATCTGGTGCGTGTTTTGCTGTAATGTCAAGAGCAATTTTAGCCAAATACATATTTGTTCCAATTCCAGCACTTGACGGGATATGAAAGTTATCATAAATCTCTTTCATCAACTTTTGAGCAAAATCCTTTGCTCTTGTTTTATACATCTTTAAATAATCAGTTACATCTAATATACATTCATCAATCGAATAAACGTGAATATCATCTTTTGACATATACTTCAAATAAAGTCCATATATGTTAGCAGCGTATTCAATATATTTTTTCATTCTAGGTGGCGCAACTATGAAATCTATTGTTTTAGGGATTTCAAAAAGTCTGCACCTATTTTTTATTCCTAATGCTTTAAGTGCTGGCGAAACGGCCAAACAAATTGTCTTATCTGTTCTACTTTCATCAGCCACTACAAGTTTTGTTGTCATAGGGTCTAGTCCTCTCTCTGCACATTCAACAGAAGCGAAAAAGGATTTCATATCTATAACAAAATATACTCTTTGTTTGTTGTTCTCCATTTACTTACTCCCTTTCTATTATAACATACCTTTATGGAAAATATATGGATTTCAATCAATAAAACAAAAAAGAGTTTGAGCATTACAAACCCTCTCTATGCTGATACTTTCAATTCCTCCTTTATATAGATTTTTGTATTAGATATTCGTGGCAGTATCATTCCACATAGTCCTATTATATCAATGGCAGGTGCCATTGCCGCGCCCATATTATTGGCATCAATTACATCAAAATCCGTAACTTTGCCAAATGTCGCCATACTTATCCTAACGCCGTCGCCTTTTGTTGATAAAACTGAACATCCCCCACCAGTTACAGTCCACTGAGCAGTTGGCGGACGTTGCGTACCAAGTTCAAGTGGAAAGCGGAATTGCCGTTCCACAGAAGAAAAGTGGCTCGCCGTTGCACAAGCTACATTATCAAAATACCCCCCGTCGACAAGGCACGCGCCAACGGCAAGCGATTCCGCCATTGTGGAGCACGCACCAAAAAGCCCAATATATGTCGTATCGAATTTGCGCGCTGTAAAACTAGAACTGATAATTTGATTTAGTAAATCGCCACATATAAGCGCGTCGACGTCCGCAGGGTTCATTCCTGTCCTCTCAATTGCATTAAATACAACGTGCTCTAGCATTTTTCTTTCAGTTTTTTCGTATGAGTCAGCATCCCACAAGTCGTCCTCAAGCACAAAATCAAAGTACGGTGAAAAAACGCTTTTTGCTTCTTTAGGTCCAGCAATTGAATAAAATGATATAATTTTGGGGCTGTTTTTGAAAAATATTGTTTGCTTGTTCTTTCCTTTCCCTTTCATCATATCAAAACGCTCCAATAATAAGATAAATCAATCCAACGATTATGCTCGCGACGACGCCATTCACGATGACGGGGCCCGCGACAATGAACATTTTGGCACACATTCCAAAAATAAACCCCTCTTTTTTGAATTCAAGCGCTGGGCTTGCAATTGAATTTGAAAAACCTGTTATCGGCACAATCGTCCCCGCACCAGCGATTGC
>CALDMJ010000171.1 GCA_937914725.1 uncultured Clostridia bacterium
TCGTTTTAAATGTTTTTAGCAAAAAGGGTAGCGAAAAAATTATATAGAAAAAATTGACAATTCTTTGATTTTGCCATTTCTTTTGGCGATTTCAATAGTTTTTAAAGAAATAGGCGTGCCTTTTTTTGCAATTAATTCTTTTGATTGCGAATATAAATTTTGCGTTATTGTGCGCCCGACTAGGAAATTCACGGAACTTGTAACTTTTGAAGGTAGGGCAGCAATTTGTGGTTGGGTCGATTCAAGTGTTTGTATGCTATTCGTCCTCAAAATTGTGACGGGTTCATTTGATTTTATGAGTCGCGGGCGCTTTTGTTCGCAAAATTTTGATATATTGACCTTTTTGTTTTTGTCTTGCACAATGATAGAATTTTCACTGAACGAGGCAAGGTCAGTGATGTCGATTGTTTGATTGTTTGAGAGTAAAATTTTTTCAACAACAAATTTTTCATCGAAAAAAACATCAGTTACATTACCCAAAAGGTTGCCTTTTGTTGTAAATGTGCGCAAATTAATAGGGTTATTAAAGGTAATTTGCGGCTCAAAATTTGAAAGCGGTTCCAAGCAACTAGAATTTTTGATAACTAGGGCATTTTCTCCGATTGCAAAAAAGTTTTGCGTTGGTATGATATATTCGTCATTTTGCTCGTTTTCGTTAAAAACGAGCAAATACTTGATTTTTTGTAGTTTTTTATCAAAAATGGCGGTTTTGATTGTTCCTTCAACCTTACCATTGAACAAACTTAAGATTGGCTTGCTGAGTACTTCGGATAGTTTATACATTATTTCCTCCTGTTTAAATTATATTATGACTTGTCCTATTATATTATGACTTTGTTTGCTTGAAATTTTGTGATGGTTGTGCTATAATTCGTTCGGGGAGAGATTATGTTATTTACAAAAAAAATACAAAATTCTTTTGAAGATGGCGTTTTATCTCAACAAAAGATAAAAAACAAAAAAATTAAACTTGGGTCTAAATTGATTGTTGAAGCAAATCAATATGCCTTTGTTTGCGTAAAAAACAAAGCATACGACAAATTTTACGAGGGCGAGTTTGAACTAAATGGTGGTTTTTTGCCGCAAACTTTCAAGACTTGCGGACTGAATAAGCCACGCAAACGTAGAGTGTCGAAAGAACTATATTACCCACAAGCATTTAATGCAAGTATCATTTTTTTGAATTTACAAGAATATAAAGATGTGAAGTTCAGAACACCTAGTTTTTTGATTTTTGACGAGCGTTGCGATGTGCGTTTGAAAATCGAGGGTAGTTTTGATTTTGAAATTGTTGATAAAAACGCATTTGCTGACTTTGTCGCAAAGCACAGGCGTGGGAATGATTATCTAATGAGCTGTATTTCAAAATTTGTTGCAAAAAAAGTTGGATATGAGTTTCACAAAGAACAAATATCAGTTGTTGGCTTTTTGATGAACAATACAGATTATCTTTTTGCGAGAATAGAGAAAAAATTAACAAAACGACTTGATAAAATTGGGATAAGAATTAACAATTTTACAATACGTAATACAATTTTGGGTTCGCGCAGTCAGCGAAAAGTCAATGAATTAATAGCAAGCGGAGATATAGTTTTGCAGTATCAAAATATAAAGAATGGTGCGGGAGAGATAGAATGTTAGAAGTAAATAATGTGTCTAAAGTTTTCAAAAAAGGTGACAAAGAATTCGTTGCAGTTGATTCGCTCAATTTTAGCGTTAAGGCGGGCGAAATTTTTGGGCTTATTGGTACAAATGGCGCGGGCAAGACAACCACAATGCGTATGATTGCAACTACTTTAAAGCCAAGCGCGGGCAACATCAAAGTATGCGGATTTGACACTGTCAAGCAAGACGAACAAGTGCGCAATAATATTGGCATACTGTTTGGAGGCGATACGGGACTATATGACCGCTTGACTGCTCGTGAGAACATACGATATTTTGGTGAGCTCAATGGAATGGATGAGTATGAAATTGAAAAACAAATTGAATTGTTGAGCCAAGCGTTTGGATTGAAAGATTACCTTGATAGACGTTGTGGTAATTTTTCGCGTGGAATGAAGCAAAAGACATCGTTTGCGCGCGCAATCATTCACAATCCGCAAGTTATGCTTTTTGATGAGCCAACATCTGGACTTGACATTTTGGCAAGTGAGGAAGTTCTTGATTTTATCAAACAGTGTAAAAAAATGGGCAAAACAATTTTACTTTCGTCACATAATATGCAAGAAGTTGAGGAACTTTGCGACCGAGCCTTAATAATTGACAAGGGGCAAACTAAAGTTCAAGGAACATTGCCGCAAATCAACGAATTTTGTGGCTGCGATAGCATCAAAGAGTCGTTTATAAAATTAGTAAAGCGGGGCGAATTATGAATAAAAAATTCAAACAATATGGTGTTGTGCTGAAAAAAGAATTGAAAGACGCATTTCGTGACAAAAAGAGCATTTTTGCAACCTTTGTTTTGCCGCTTTTGTTGTTTCCAATTTTCTTTTTGATAATAAGTTTAAGTGCCAACAGTGTCAACGAAAAAGCGGTCAATCCCAAACTGACGCTTGTCCAAAATGAAATAAGTGTTGCAGCGGATAGCACTTTGCGAGAATATTTTGACAATAATGTGTTTGTATTGAATCCGAATTTGAAAGTTGAGTACGTTGAGTGTGTGGATTTCAAGCAAAGCTTGATTGACAATGACATTTATGTGGCCATAGTCGTGCCTGAAGATTTTTTAGAAAGCATTGCCGATTCAAGCAAAACTGTGCAGCTTGCCGTCATTTATGATGACCGTTCAACAAGCGGCAGTACGGCTGCAGCCAGCGTTAGCGCAGTTTTGCAAATGTTTAGTGATAAGGTTTTATCAAACCGTGTGGGCGCGGATGTCGATTTGACACCCGTCAAAAACAGCGTTTTATCACTTTCCGATGTTTATCCCGAAATAAAACGATATGGTACAAACAGTCCGCTTTTGCACTTGATTATTCCAATGCTTTTGACCTTGCTCATCACAATTGGCGGGGCTTCGATTGCGACTGATTTGATTGCTGGAGAAAAGGAACGTAATACGTTTGAGTCGCTACTTTCGACTAGTGCAAGCCGCTTTAGCATTCTGTCTGCAAAATATAGTGTCATCATTATATTTAGTTTCTTAAGTGCCATAACTGAAGTTATATCAATAATTTTGTCAATGCTTTTGACAAAAGATAGCCTTGGTGAGGGGCTATCGTCAATCAGTTTGCCAGCGGACGGCGTATTGCTAGTGGTGTTTAATTTACTAATGCTTGCGGGACTTTTCAGCAGTTTACTATTACTTTTAACTGCTTCATCAAAAACTCTAAAAGAGGCACAAAGTAAATCAACGCTTGTGATGTTTTTGCCGATGATTATAGCATACGCAACAATGTATCTCGATGTCGCGGATGTCTCAATGTGGACAATGTGTTTGCCAATATACAATGTAGTTGTAAGCATAAAAATGTTGCTTGCGGGCGTTATGAACTACGCGTATTTGTGGGGAAGTCTAGCAATCAATGTTGCATACGCAGTTGGTTCGGTATTCTTGACAATGAAAACTTTTAGTAAGGAAAGTTTGATTACAAAGTAAATGTGAAATAGCTCCTATAATTGATCATACATATTTTCAATATCACCTGCGCCTAGCAATAGGATGCAGGTGTTTTTTGAATCGTAGTTTTTTACTCTTTCTCTAGCGGTTTTAAAATCCTTTGCAAAGGAAACATTTTGTTTGCGAGTTTTGAGCGCTTGAAACAAATCTTCACTTTGTCCGCCGATAATGGGCTTTTCGCGCGCGGCATATGTCGGCACCAGTATAACGGCATCGCATTCGTCGAACGCCGATAAAAATTCATTGAACAAGCCCAAAGTCCGTGTGTATGTATGAGGTTGAAAAACCACGACT
>CALDMJ010000172.1 GCA_937914725.1 uncultured Clostridia bacterium
CTCTTTGAAATTCGCGAAGGTTATAAAGAAGATTACTTTTTTAAGGCGTACCAAAATTTGCTGAACGATGACAATAATCAATCAAAAATTAAAGAAAAACTGCAAAATTTTGCAAAGAGACTTGAAAAATACCGCGTTTTGGCACAAAATTTTACAGTCAGCCAACTTTTGCATTATATAATGGATGACTGCAACTTGAAAAATTACTTCCTTTCCCAAAATAATGGCGTCGATAAACTAAAGCAGGTAGAACTATTTTTGGCAAAACTTGAAGGTAAGAGTTTTGAGACAAGCATTGACGAGTTTTTGCACTTTATTGATAGTTTTGAAAAGGCTTTTGAGGTCGACTATTCGACAGTGAGCAGTGACAACTGCGTTAGAATTACGACAATTCACGATAGCAAGGGACTTGAGTACCCGATAACTATCATTGGGGGATGTGGTAGTCTCTTTAACTCTACCAATGATTCACCGTTTTGCTTTACAAAGGAACTTGGACTTGCGGGTAAGGATGTCGACTTAGTTAGGCGCACAAAGGTAGAGTCGATTGCTCACGTAGCAGTTTTGAAAAATAAGCAAATGGATGAACTGCTAGAGCAGATGCGTATATTGTATGTTGCGTTGACGCGCCCGAAAGAGTACTTGATGCTAGTCGGCGCAAAACCAAATAACGCGCCCGAAAGAGTCGTCGATGCTAAGTGTATATATGATTTTATCGAATTTATGGAGAAATAGGAAAACAATATGGAAAATAGAAAGATAGAACTGAATGCTAATAAAACTCGCGTAGTAAAAAATGACGTGCGGTTATATGGTAAGGGAGATAGTGACTTTGCGGATGAAGTGACAAAAAACCTCGACGCGTCGTATCCATACATAGACAGCACGACGCTACCGCTCAAAAATAGCGTTTCGGTTCTCCTCAAAAAAGCGAATGAAGAAACGACGTTTGAAAAGGACGATTTTTTGACTGTTCCTATTTATAATAGCGAGGTTATGGAAAGCACGCAAGTCGGTATTGCGTACCACACGGCAATGCAGTGCCTTGATTATGACTCAAGCGAAGCGTTCTTGGCGCGAGTTCAAGCAGCACTTTCGGATGAGGAAATAAATGATGTCGTTGACACGCAAAAAGTTCTAAATTGTAGAAAAACTATTTTAGAAATAGCGAAATCGCGCGATAATGGGAAACTTCACAAAGAGCAAAAATTTATGATGTACATTCCATATGACGAGATTTTTGCCGAGTCACAAATTGATGACCGCATTTTGGTGCAGGGAATAATTGACCTGTTTATCGAATTTGATGATGAAATAATATTGATTGACTACAAGACAAATAAAACAAAAGATGTTCAAAAACTAAAAAAAGAGTACGAAATGCAGATGTCACTCTACAAAAAAAGCCTTTGCGAAAACTACGGCAAAAAGGTCACCGCATATTTGTATAGTTTTTCGATTGAAAATTTAATAGAATGTGGCACATAAAACAGAAAATGTGCGACATACCCTTCAAAAAATGATAGGATAACCGCAAAAAATAGCAGTTATCTTTTTTTGTCGTGCAAAAAAAGTGAAAAAATTAAGAAAAAACATTAAAAAATGTTTATTTTGTTTGACAAATTTTTTTAAAATTATTATAATTTACTTAAATTTTGACATTTTTCAACCTATTTTTCGTAAAGTATGTTATTTTAGGGGTTAGTTTTGCAAAAAATGAGGTATAAATGTCTTTATATTCACAAATGCTAATTTGACAAAAAAGGAGAATTGTTATGAAATCAGCACTATTGGCTTCAACTTTTGATTCAATAGAAAATTTCTTAGCGACGATTGCTGACGCGCTTCAATTTGATGTTTTGCTTTATATTTTCATTGGATTGTTCGCTTTGCTTGTCATTATGACAATCATTAGACTGCGTTTTACGTACGAAGTGAGAGCAATAAGGTCATTTAAGAAAATCAACAAATATTTTTTGAAAAAACCGTATATCAACGAGTCAAACCTTGTTGAATTTAACAGGTTAATGAAAAAAATACCATATCAACTGCGCGACAGGTGGCAGTATTTTATGCTTAACCGCGAGGGCTTGCCAAGTAGTTATATGACGCTCTACCACTGTGTCGAGCAACCAATCAAAACAAGTAACTATAGGTCGACAATCGTAATGCTCAAGTATATTTGTAGCATTTGCGTTGTTTTGTGCACGCTGTTGAGTTTGTTTTTAATTGCAGGCACATTGACGGGTAAATCACTTGTTCAAGCACTCATCATTCCTATGGGCTTCTTCATCTTGAGCCAACTTTACATCTACTTTTTGAATGCAAAATTCAATGCTGTGAGTGTTGACCTCTACGAATACTATCTCGCATTCATCCGCAACCTTGACAAGGCATCCGCTTCAATTCCCGACTATGTTGACTACGAACTATTGTTCACGGACAAGGAAATTCGCGACGGTATTCCTGTTTTGCGTGAATACCTTGAAAAACGCGCATTGCTTGACAAACTTGCGCGTGAAAAGGCGAAACAAAATGAGAGCGAGCGCGAGAGTTTCGACTTTACAAATCTTGGAATCGATGGTTCATTGCTTGTCGAGCGCGCTATGACGACAAGTCAAGATTACTTGAATACACGTAATAGATTGAAAGATGAAATCACAAAACTTGAGGCTGAAAAAGATAAATACGACGCACAATACATCTCAGTCGAAAAAGATAGCCAAAGAAAATTGCAAGCAATCAAGGAAAACCTTGACCGTTTGCAAGCGCAACTTGACGCTTCGGCAAACCGTATTGAGGCAAATTATATCAAAAAGCAACAAAGTGCTGAAAAAGCGAAACAAGCGGAAATTGATAAAAACCTTGAAGATTTACACGTCAAATACGCGCAACAAGTGCAATTCCTTGAAGCGGAAATTGCAAAACGAAAAGAAGCAATTGAGGCGGACAAAAAGGACGTTTCCGAGCAAATGGATGCCGAGTTTGCAACATATAATGAAAAGGTTTATACAATTCTTCGCAACAAAATTGACCAAGACGATGCCGACGAATTGAAGGTTACGCGCGCCGAACTTGATAGCACGCGCGACAAACTCGCTAGCGAAACGCAAGAAAAAGACAACCTCAAATTGACGCTTGATATTAAAGGTCAAGAAATTGACACAATGCAAAGTAAAATCGACGCGCTCAACGACAAGATTGCAAAACTTACGTCGCGAGACCGCCGTAACATTGCAAAAATGTATGACGAAAACATCGAACTCAAGAAACGTGTTGCGGAACTTGAGGAACAAACGCAAAATCAAACTGAAGTTGCAGTTGAACATACTGCAGAAGCGGATACTGAGGGTGCAGCCGCAGCCGAAGAGGATGGCGAACCAGTTTACTATGATGCAAATCACAATGTTGTAGACTTTAGCCAGTATTATGACGAAAATGGGTGGTTTAAGGAATTCCCGAAAGTTTATGACGCTGACGGCAATTACTACGATTTTGCCGATTATTATGATAAATATGGCAACCCACTAGAACAAACTGAAGAAAGCGCTGAGACGGATGAAACGAACGGAAATGCTGAAAATGTCGAAACTCCAGTCAAAGATGCGCCAGTTGAAACTGCGGAAAACGTAGAAAACGCTGAATTTGCTGAAACTGCCAATAATGAGCAAGCAGTAGAAAACGCGAGCGTGGTTGAAGAAAACGAAACTCCAGCCGAAGAATCGCAAACAGTTGAGCAAAAGGCGCAAGCCGCTGAACCTGTTTTCGACGAAAATGCTGCTCAAGGGCAACCGATGGTTGAAACACAAACCACAGAAGAAAAAATCGAGCAACCGCAAACCATAAGCGAAGCGGAAATTGCACCTCGAGAAGAAGTTGCGTCTCAAGAAAATGAGCAAGCAGCCGAAAACGCACAAGAAAGTGGCGAAGTGGTTGACGAAAGCGCAAGTGTTGACGAAAATGTAAACGCTGAAGATGCGCAAAACGATCTTACCACTGCCGAAATTCCAGCCGACCGCGAAGAAGATATGGACGACGGCGACGTCGTGTACTACGACAAAGACGGCAAACCAGTCGACTTTGAAAAATACTACGACGAAAACGGAAGATTTAAAGAATTTCCGAAAGTCTATGACAAAGACGGCAACTACTATGATTTTGCCGACTACTATGATAGAGACGGCAACTTGCTTGGAGAAAACAATGAAGTCAGTGAAGACGACATTGTTCCAATCTCAGTCGACGAAGAAAATGAAGTAATCGACGACGAACCTAAGAGCGTGGAAACAGTAGAAAAATCTTCTGCCGAACACGATGCTGCAAATACGGTTGTTGCGGACGAAAAACCTGCTAAGCGCGGGCGTGGTAGACCAAAGAAAACTGAAAGTGACGACGACAAGCCAAAGAAGCGCCGCGCAACGCGCGTCGCGTCGGACGAAAAACCTGCAACTGCAAAGAAAACGACATCAAAGTCGGGTTCAAAATCAAGCGCAGCGGGCTCAAAGTCAGGAACAAAAGCGACTGAAAAGTCGAAGACGACCGCCACAAACGGAAAGTCTAAGTCGGCAGCAAAAAATTCCGCTACAACACAAAAGACTAGTGCGAAAAAAACTACTAGCAAAGCAAAAAGTGGCGAAAAGGTTGAAAAGAAAACAGCCACCAAGAAGCCGTCAACTAAGAGCAATGCTAAAAATAAACCGACAACGACTAAAAAGAGAGTGAGAAAGACGCCAAATGACAACAAAGTCAAAAAAACGGATGAAGAACTTGACAAATTGAACGGTCAAATCAATTCCGAAAATGCGATTTTGGAAGCAAAGCAAGCGGATTTGAAGAAAAAAATCTCACAAACACTCTCCGAATTGCAAGAAAAGCCGACTGTCGACCGCGACCTTGAAGAAATTAAGGAAATTATGAACCGCTTGAAAGAGCAAGCCGCGGAAGCAAAGAAAAACGGTGCATCTAAAGAGGAGCAACAACAAATAAATAAGTCACTTGCCGAACTTTTGCTTGCAATGGCAAACAAACAAAATAGCAACAAATGATTAAGAATAACAAATTGTTGAAAGGAAGTCATCAAAGACTTCCTTTATTATTTGGTTGCATTTGTGTGTGTCGTATGCTATAATAATAAGGTAGAATTTTAGAATAGTAGAAGGTAAAAAAGGAAAAATTAAAATAATTTTTGAGGTAGCTTTCGCTCTTTAGTGAATAAATCAACTTTTTTTGCGTGCGGGGTAGAAAACGGTTGACTAATTTTTGCAAATTCGGTATAATTATAGCAAATAATCAAACAATATATGAGAGGTAGTGTATTATGCAAACAAAAAAGGTATCACTAGCAAAAATTCTTGCAATCGCGCTTTGCGCAGCCGTTTGCGCAGTTGCGTTCGCCGTTCCATTCGCAATGCAACAAAAGAGTGTCGATAACGTTAGTGCAGCTGCGACAAGCAAAACTGTAACAGTAACATTCAGCGGTTTTCCTAAAAAGGTTGCGCCATACGTTGTAGTTAGTTTCATTGGCTCTGACGGAAGTTTTACTTCGCAAGTTATAACGACATCGACTGCCGTATCTATGAACATTGGTGGCGTTGCAGGCAAACTCGAAATTAATTGTCCGCTTTATTCTTCAATTACGGCATTTAGTGGAACAGGACTAACGGCAGAAAGTATCGGCACTGATGCACAATCATTTGCTTCATACTATGGCACATTGAATAGTAATGTAACTTTTACAGTTACATTCAACGACAAGGGTTGGTTTGCTGGCACGACAATTTGCTAATAATTTGAAAGATACATTTGCACGCAGCGTTTGCTGTGTGCATTTTTTTTGTGCGCGTATGCGGTAAAGAGAAGATTACGTATGTGTATAATGCTTTAATGTATTCTTAAGACTGTGGTATGCTGTCAAATGTTAGGGCAAATAAACAAAAATTTTTAGTTATTATTAGCGTGCATTTGTTTTAGACAAACCATACTGAATAAAGGTAATTAAAGCAAATAGTGGTGCAAAAGCTTTGACAAAAGTTTGCGCAAGTGGTATAATCAATTTGATTTAGGTGTTCAAGGGGTTATCGCCTAGAGGTATTTGACAGCTCGTTTTGGGCTGTCTTTTTGCGCGGCGGGGAAAGCCCCGCTGCTGCAGGTACTGTCCCTACGAAGATGAGACATTTGAGGACGGCATATTTACATTTCTTTATGTAATTTTGCTCTCGCTTTGGGGAAAGCCCCGCTGCTGCAGGTACTGTCCCTACGTTAAAGTTATTTGTTGCGTCGTTGTGTAGGGGTGCTTTTATTTGCTAAGTACTCGATGGGATAGCCCCGCTGCTGCAGGTTTGGTAAGTGGCACTAATTGTAATTTGGTACATAGTTAATTTTCTATGTACCTTTTTTGCAGGCGCATAGGTCGCGGCTGCAGGTACTGTCTCTACAAGCAAGTTATTTGTTGCGGCAGCATACAATAAAGGAATGCCTTATTTTTATAGTAAGTTACTCACTCCTTTGTCATTTCGACCGAAAGCGAACTTGTTCGCTGCAGCGGAGAAATCTCCCAGAAGGGGACGCGGTTCATTATGGGTCACCTAAAAACATTGACTGCGCTAGCGAAATAATGGGATACCTTTATTTATGTGCTGCCGCTGTCAATGATGTTGTATGCCCATAATGTAGTTTGACCCCTTCCGGGAGATTTCTCCGCTACAAGGGTTTTGACAAACCCTTTTCGGTCGAAATGACAATAAGTAAGTGACTAACAACTGTAATAATGTTAAAATAAATTATACGAATACTTTTTACGCGTGAGATTAATAAATATAAACCTTTTAAATGGTAAGTTACTCACTCTTTTGTCATTTCGACCAACGTGGAGAAATCTCCCGGAAGGGGACAGAGTAACTTATGGGCGAGAATGCAAGATGACTGCGTCAGCACACAATAAAAGTATACATTATTAATATGCTGAGCTGCTTACCACATTAATACTGTTTTCCATTTATTTATAGGTTGGGGCATTGTTGCACACGCGGCGACACATTGCGGAATTTGTCGATAAAAAGTCGCGCAAAATGCAAACAATCTTGCGCGACATAGTGTATAATATGTGTATCGATAGGAGGGAAGAATGGATAATTCAAAAAACGAAAACAACTCAAAAAAGAGTTTAGTCATATTTGGAATCATATTCGCGCTTGTGGTTGTGGTTGCTGTTGTGGCGG
>CALDMJ010000173.1 GCA_937914725.1 uncultured Clostridia bacterium
GCTTAGAACGAAGGTTGCAGTTGCTGCTTGCAATGATAGTATTGACCCTGTTGGCGCTTGCATCGGCAACAAAGGTTCAAGAATCAATTCTTTGATTTCTGAATTGAATGGCGAAAAAATTGACGTCATTGAATATAGCGATGACCCATTCGTTTATATCGCACGCGCGCTCTCTCCTGCAACAGTAAAGAGTGTTGAAATTGATGAATTAAATAATAGTGCTAAAGTTATTGTTGACAAAGATATTTTATCTCTAGCAATCGGCAAAAATGGACACAATGTTCGCCTTGCGGCGAAATTGACAGGATTCAAAATTGATGTCAAAACTGAAGAGGATGAAGAAAAGGATATGTTTGCACCAAGCGTCGCAACTGAATTAAATGAAAATGACTTCATTTTGTCCGACGACGATGATGATTATGAAGAAATTATAGACGCTGAGAATAGTAACGGAGAAGCATTAGGAGAGGATGCTAAAGAGCCCAATGACGTGCTTGACCTAAATAATGACGAAACATTTGAAGTCCCGCTCGACGATGAAGAAAAGTAGAAGGTGAGGGATGAGTGTTCCTTTAAGAATGTGTTGCGTTTGTAGAAAAATGCACCCGCAAGCAGAGTTGATACGTATAATCAAGACAAAAGAAAACAATTTTGCCGTGATTGAAGGCAAGCAAAAATTATTTGGACGGAGCGTTTATGTATGCAATTGTAACGAATGTTTGTCACATCTACAGAAAAAAAGAACTTTAAATCGCGCATTTAGGCAGGAAGTACCGCAAAAAATCTATGATGAATTGACAAAAAAATGTTAATGTGGTAAAATACTAGGTAAAGAGGTATTGATATTGGAAATAGACAAAAAATCAGCAAAAAACACATTGGTGTTAGATAATCTAAAAGAATTAGCAGGGTTGAGAAATAAGGAAATTTATACCCTTTCTTCTGTTTTAAAAAATTCAAGAATTAACCTTGAAAATCTTTTGAAAAGAACAAAAGAAAAAGAAAGAGCATATATGGCAGAGCAACAAGAAAAGTTGCAACAAGAAAATATGCAACTTGAAGAAAATAGGGCAAAAGAACAACAGAGTGTAGATAATACACAAAAAGTGTTAGCCGCAAAGCCTGAGACTCCTAGAACTGAAAAACGCACTTTTGACAAACCTAAAAATGTCACTTCAACTATTCAAAAAAGAGTGTTTGATAAGCCTGTTGAAAAGCGTGATGCAAGACCAAATCAAAATGGAAACTATAGGAACAATTCGACAAATAGGCCGCGCGATTTTCAAAACAGCAGAGATTTTGCGAATACGAGACCGCAAGGTCAAGGGTTCAAAAGACCTCCTGAAAAAAAAGTTGCATTTGCTGACGTTGTCATTGATAAGTCAAAAAATAAATTTCAAAGCACGCAAGCTAAAAAGAAAGTCGATACTCACAACAGGTATGAGACGAAGAAAGGTCGCGTGACGAAATATGATGCTTCACTTAATGACCAAGAATTTTTCGGTAAGAAGAAAAAGAAAGGGAAGACAAGTGCTAATCCTAACTATATCAAGATTGAACACGCTGTTATTTCCACTGCTGAAGTTTCGGTTAAAACGCTCAGTGAGAAAATAGGACAAACAGTTGCTGATATTATTAAAAAATTAATGCTTTTGGGTATTATGGCCAATATCAATACAAACATCGACTTTACGACTGCCGAATTAATTGCTGATGAATTTGGAGTCAAACTTGAGCAACAACTTGAAAAAACCGCGGACGAGCAACTTTTAGAAGAAATCCAACAAGCGGATGAATTTGGCGAAACAATCAATAGACCACCAGTGGTAACAGTTATGGGACACGTTGACCACGGTAAAACTTCACTCTTGGATGCAATTAGAAATACACACGTTACATCAAACGAAGCGGGCGGAATTACGCAACACATTGGGGCGTATACAATCGACTATAATGGAAATAAAATTACATTTATTGATACACCGGGGCACGAAG
>CALDMJ010000174.1 GCA_937914725.1 uncultured Clostridia bacterium
TTTCGACTGTTTCAGTAGTTGTATTGCCAAAAAGAGCATTGGAGTTGAAACCGCCATTATTGTAGCCGTTTCCATTGCCATAGCCATTGTTGTTATAATTTTCAAACATTTTTTTGCCCATCCTTATTTTTTTCTAAACAAAACATTTAGTAATCTTGAAACAGATAGTAAAACACTCAAAAAATGTAAGAACAAAAACCTCTGCATTTGATACGACATCAAACAGCAAATCATAATTTTTGCTCCTAAATGTTGACATTTTCCCTAGTGCATAAACATTTATTTGATACAAAAACTACTACGCTTTTTTGTTTAGCATAATGATACCACAATTTTCATTTATTTGTCAAATATTTTAAACAACATTTTTAAAGATTTTTTAAGTATCTTTTTGTATTAAAAAGCACGAAAAAAAGACGAAATTTGTTTGTCCGTCTTTCAATTTTTCGCTAGTTTTTCAATACGTTGCACATTTCTTTAACGAGGTCGGCTGTAGCAACGCGAATTTTTTCGCCTGTTTTCAATTCTTCTATTTCAACAAAGCCTTCGTCCAAGGATTTGCCCAATACGATAATGTAGGACACCCCAGTCAATTTTGCGTCCTTGATTTTTGCGCCGATTGAAATGTCTTTACGGTCGTCGAACAGGACATTTATGCCGAGTTCGTTTAGGCTGTTATGAAGATTGTTTGCAATTGCAAACTTCTCTTCGTCGTCAGTTTTTGCAATAATATAGAATAGATATGGCGCGACTGATTTTGGCAGACAGATGCCGTCAAATTTGCCATCCTTTGTCACAATGCTATTTTCATACAGGTATGCAAGCGTGCGGCTGACGCCGATTCCATAGCAACCCATAATGTAGTTTTGTTGCTTGCCGTCGCTATCAATATAGATGCCGTTCATTGTTGATGAATATTTTTTCCCTAAATCAAAGATATGCCCGAGTTCGATTGCTTTCTTTTGTTCCAAAGCGTTGATATCGGTCAAATTGTATGTTTTTTCTAGATATTCTTTAGCGTCCTTTCTATCAAGTAATTCCGAATTTAGCGCAAGCCCTGTTTTGGCGTCAATTAAGACGTTATCTTCACCAATTGGCGATATGCTCATATATTCTTCCGACTTATCGCCCCCGATGTCGCCGTTGTCGGCCGCGACGGGTTGGACAGCAAGCCCAAGTTCTTCAAAAATCTCTTTATATGCGGCTTTCATTTCGTCATAGATTGCGTTTTGTTCGTCTTGCGTTTTGCAGAAACTATATGCGTCCATCATATCGAATGATTTGCCGCGCAATAGATATCCTCTATGTCTAATTTCGTTTCTAAACTTTGCACCAATTTGAAAAAACACTTTTGGCAAGTCTTTATGCGATGTCAATCTTTTCATTGCAAATTCGACGATTGCTTCTTCAGCAGTTGGCGCGAGGCAAAAGTTGCCTTTATCGGTCAAGCA
>CALDMJ010000175.1 GCA_937914725.1 uncultured Clostridia bacterium
CGGGGTTGCGGTAGGAAATCTCAAAAAGAAAGATATGAAAAAGCGCAAGGAAATCATAGTTGCGACAAATCCCGATGCGGTGATTAGCATTCATATGAACAAGTACTCGGCAAGTTCGTCGCACGGCGCGCAAGTGTTCTATGACGACGAAAAGGGGACGGGAAAGGTTCTTGCTGAGACGCTGCAAGAAATTTTTAAAAAACAACTTGATTCAGCGCGTGCTGAGGCACAGGCGGGCGACTTGTATATGCTTAAATGTATTGATAAGCCATCAATATTAGTCGAGTGCGGCTTTTTGTCTAACCCTGAGGAAGAGCGACTGTTAATAACTCCCGAGTATCAAAAAAAGATTTGCCTTTGCATCGCGTCGGCGCTACTTGCGGTTGTCGCTTGACAAAATCACGCGAGAAGTTGTATAATCTCTAATTAGAAAAGGATAAAAGAAATGGCAAATATAACAGTGCATATTGCGGTTGCTCAAGAGTGGGCAAAACGACACAAAGTGCAGGACTTAGACGATTTTATTTGGGGTGCTGTCGCGCCGGATGTACTGAGCTGGGAAAAGAATAATAGTTACATAACACACTATGGCGATAAAGTAGACGAAAATACGCCGCTAAAGGACAATTTAGGAAACAAAACACATCTTGAAAGATATCTTGCTTGTAATACAATCAATACCGATTACGACAAAGGCTATTTTTTGCACCTAGTTACCGACCTATTGTATTATAATGATTTCATCAATTTTGATGTACTGCAAAAATACTATAATGAACACAATGGCAAAATCAAGGAATGCTTTTATCACGACTACGACTGCACGCTAGAGTTTGTGACAAAAACATTTGGCGTAAACTACAAAAATAAACATCCCCAAGTTGCCGCGCTTGAAGAAAAGTACGGTAAATGCGCTATAAAAGACGCGCCGTGGCTCTATACTGAGCAGCAACTCGTTGACTTTATCACTCGCGTCGCTGAACTCGACCTCGACGCCATTGCGCAAAAAATTATGAAAAGCGAAAACATAAATAGCCGCGAAATGCAACGTTTTTTTAGATGAAAACCATATTCATTAGGTTGTATCACACAGTTTTCGCGCTGCGCAATGCAAAGGTTTTAATATGAAAACCTGTTATTGATAAATTTCAATAACAGGTTTTTTAATATTTTGATTATCTTAAAGAGATGAAATTATTAATTAATCATTGTGATTATTAAAATAATTGTTTTCATCACTAGTAGGCTTGGTTGTAACTTCTAGTTGTGATTCTACTAAATTTGTTTGGGATATTTCTGCAGTAGTTTTATTTGGCATACAAAGTTCAGCAATAAACAATCCAACGACTACAAGCGGCAAAATAGCGTATGCAGTGCCAGCAATGATGTAAAGCAGTGCAAGTACAGCGTTCATTACCAATGCAGTGATGCTTAAACCAAGGAACATATTATTGTTTGGTTTTCTGCAAATTAATGATGAAACAATAATGTTTGCAATGCATGCGCAAAGGATTAGAATATAAGTAATTTTATACGCTGATAGACTAAGTCCGTTTGCGTCTGCAGCATCAGTCAATTCTTCAAGAGCGCCAAGAATGTAAATTGCTCCAATAGTAAGCAAAGCCGCCAAAACTATACTAATGATTGCGGCTGCCAATTGTAAACCTCTTTTTGTCTTATTCATATTTCCTCCTTAGTATTTTTAACATTATATCATACTAAAATATAAATAGTCAAGCAGAAAGTTTTTTAATTATTATATTCATTAAAAATTTGGATGACGGTATTGGCATAATTTTTGTTCAACTATGATTGCTATATATAGCGATTGAATGGAGAAAGACTACTAAAGTAAAAAGCCCGAAAGTACTGAACTTTCGGGTTGTCTTGGCTCCTCGAGTAGGATTATTCACGCAATGCGTGCCTACCTCGAGTCGCGCAAAAAATAATTTAGTGGAAAAATAAAGTAAATGCAAGTAAAAATCACAGCACTAAAAATGATGCTAGGCTGCTTTTGCTCCTCGAGTAGGACTATTCACGCAATGCGTGCCTATCTCGAGTCGCGCAAATGTGATTGTAGAGTAGAAATAAGTGAATAGAAGCAAAAATCCCAGTACTCAAACAAGTACTGGGTTATCTTGGCTCCTCGAGTAGGATTTGAACCTACGACCTATCGGTTAACAGCCGAGTGCTCCACCGCTGAGCTATCGAGGAATATCTCATTGCTTCGTTATTATAACAAATTTTGTTTGCTATGTCAACAATTTTTATAAAGTTTTTTCAATTATTTTCACAAAAATTTTATTTTCAATATTTTGTCATTTGAAGGAAAAACAAAAAAACACTTGTTTTGCTGGTGTTTTTCGTGTATAATCTTTCTATACATTATTGTATTATGGCGTGGCAAATGTGTGCCGTGCCGATTCATATGTTTACAAATAAATAAAAGAAAAAAGGTATTACTATAATGACAGAATTACAAAAGATTACTTATACAAAAACCTTTATTGACAAACTTGCGTGCGGCGTTGATCCCACAAACGATGCGCCGATTTCTGAAACTGAAGTTGCTTGCAATCCGCGTATTTCAAAGTGCTTACTTTATGTTTCGGAACTTTTAGACAAATTCATAAAAAACCCGTCACTTGTAGAAGATTTGAGCAAAAATGCCGAATGGGTGGTGACACCTGAGGTGGTTTCAAGAATAAACTGCACACTAGTTCGTGTTGGGCTTAGCGCAATCGCAAGCAATATTGATGAAGCGCTCAATAGTTCGCAAAAATTCACGTCGACAATGCTTGCAAATTGGCTAGTTGAACAAGGATACTTAGTGCGCATCGCGACAAGCAATTTTGCATCTATACGACGTCCCTCTCCAAAGGGGCTTGAGATTGGAATAGTGTTTGAAGATGAAGCTACCGATAGTGGAAAGATAAGGCAGCGTGTTAAATACACATTGCAAGCGCAACAGTTTATTAAGTCTCATTTGACTGAAATTGTTGAATTCGCTAAAACCGATGCTGGATTGCAAAAGTCTCGCAGTGGCAGAAGTCGAACACCTTGCACCTTGACTCGCGACGAACTTTCTAGATTTGTATTTTCCGATGCACCGATCATTGTTAGCGAACTTGTCAGCCGAATTAATGCGCTGAAGAGCGGTGTTTCAGCAGATTTGAAAACCACGGACATAACGAATTGGTTGCTTGAAAAGGGCTTGCTTCAAGTCGTCAATGTTGCTGGCGATAATTTTAGATTGCCGTCGGAAGTGGGACGGGCGATTGGCATTGCGGCGGAAAATCGTCACGGGAAATATCGGGACTATAGTGTTTCGCTTTACGACCTCAGCGCGCAAGAATACATTATTAGCAATATTCACGATATTATCAACATTGTTGATTAATTGGGAAAAGTAAAACTGAAAGTGAATTCCATTAAATTTCGCGATAGAATTGACTTTAAAATCAATTGAAAACAACAGAGCAAAAACTGTGAATGGTATTGCTCTGTTGTTTTTTATGATCAATAATGAATAATATGTAGTATTTGTCTACTAAATTAATTACTTATTGGTGGCAAGTCGTTTGGTGGTAGCGTGTCAAAATGCGGCATTTGGGCAGGGGTTTTAGATTTTGCGCAAAGCCCAAAGATGCCTGCGAGTGTATAAAGTGCAAAAATTATGAGGAACAATATGAGCCCGAATGAGAGACTATCTGCGGCACTTATCATCCAACCCGTAACGGCTATAGTGATAATTGCAGAGACTGTGTTAAGTATTCCCGAAATTTTTGCTTTGTATAGACTAAATACAGCACCGATGATGCCAAATATAGCAGCGACTACCATCATAAACATCATAATTAAAAATATTTGCATATGTTTTGCGCCGCCAGAAAATGCCGAGCCGATTACGTAGGCATAGAAAAGAATTACAATTGCCACAAAACTTCCCATAATTGCCAAAATACCTAGGGTAAGCGCGGGAACGCTTTTTGATTTTGCCATAAATTTTCTCCTTTTAAATTGTTTACTTAATGATAGCATTTATTTTTATTTTGTGCAACTATTTTCAATATATTCTTATCCTTTCAAACAAAATGGCGCGCTAAATTGTATACTAAATATATTTTTGCAAAAAATATAGCAAAAGGTAAATGACACAAAGGAGAAACTGTGAGTTACATAATCTTTTTGAGCACATTGGTGCTGCTTGGCGCGATATACTGGGTTGTAAAGCGCACGTCGAAATTCAACGAGCATAAATTTGCGAAAATTTTGTCTTTTGTATTAATGGCAACATTTTTTGTGTTTTTCTTTGCCAAAAATGGTAATTTGTTAAATGGCGCTTACAGTTTAACGACAAATGCGCCATTTTCCTCGCCGTTTTTGTGTTTTATGGTGGGCATTGCAATATGGTTCAATTTTGCAAGTGTTATCATTTTAATGATGTATCCTTTTTTCAAATTTAATTTGATAAAAAACTACGCAAAAATATTTTCCTTTATTTCAAGCATATTGAGCACGGCGTTGCTTTCGCAGATATCATATACGTTTGCGGGAACATACAGTTGGTCGCTTTGTGGTGCGTTTTTTGAAATAACAACGGCAATCTCACTTATGTATAGCACATATTTATTTGTGACAAACAAATTCTTTAGAATGACAAAAAATGAAGTCAAGGAATTTGTAATCGCGCTGCCGATTGTTTTACTTATGTCAATGCCGCCATATATTCCTAGTTTGTTTTTTGGCAATGTCGGCAACGGGCTTGTCAAAGGGCTTTTGCTTTATCATAGAATTTATCTATATATTGGTATCATATTTCTGTTTGGGATTTATGCACTACTTAAAGAAAAAGAGCCTGAGTACTCGCGAATGTGCTTACTATTTATCTCGCTTGTCACCCTCATTTCTTATATGTACAACTACGATTTTTCGTGCTTTGTCACGCCGACATCGTGGCCACTACACCTTTGCAATACCGCAATGTTCATTGTTCCGCTGTGCTTAGCATTTAGAATGAAAAGGTTGTTTTATTTTACGCTTTTCATAAACGTTTTGGGCGCAGGACTTGCGATGCTCATACCAAACTACAATGAAATGTGGGGATTTACATCGACCGCAACAGTTCACTTTTGGATAAACCACATAATCGCATTTGCGTTACCGGTGCTTGTGATTTTGCTTGGCATATACGAAAGGCCAAAACTCAAACAATTTATCTATTCAATGCTATGGTTCTTGGCATACTTTATATTCGTGTTAATTTTAAATGCCTACTTCACAGGCGTGGGAACGCCAACTGACTTCTTCTTTATAAATTCGGACTTTATTGCCGACAAGTTGGGGCAATGGGCAAAAGATTTAAGAGATGTTATTCTATCGTTTAAGATTGGGAAACTTACGTTCACATTCTATCCACTATATCAATCATTATTTTTCTTGGTTTACTGTTTAATGGGGCTTGGGGTGTG
>CALDMJ010000176.1 GCA_937914725.1 uncultured Clostridia bacterium
GAATTAGGATATTCATTTGATTTGAGTGACGACTGGACAATGGATGCTACTTTGAAGGAGAAAGTAGGTGAAATCTGTTTGGATGCATTCAAAAATGTTATCAATCAAGCAAGTATGCTCATTTTTGTCGATAGCCTCAATAATTTGGATGCCTTCCAACTTGTGTTTGAGCAAAAACGTCGCGATATTTGCAAAAGCAGCCAAATTTTTGAGGAAAATTGCGACTTTGAGAAAAAAATTGCAGTGATAAAATCACGCAATGATAATGAAGATAAATTTATCATTTACTGTTTTTTTGAAATCGCAAAAAATATTTTTGGGCATATCGTACTTGAGGTGCGCGAACTAGACGATGCAGATATTTTGACCACTGTGCTTGAGTCGTGGAGCAAGGGAGGTGGCGTATGAACGCCTTTTATGAAGCAATTGAGCGCATCGATGAAATAAAAGTAGATGACACTTTGCGCGCGCCGCTTGTCGATGTTTTTGAGAAGTGGGCAAAGTATATTGATGAACATCCAAATGTTAAAATTGATTTTGACAAATTGTTTAAAAATAATCTTTATAACAATCTCACGATACGGTTAGAGAACAAAGTGTTTGTTGACGGAAGCGAAGTTGGGGGCGTGTACTATGAAGGTAAGAATGAAATACGGGTTTCAAATTTACCAAATATGATTCCACATATTTTAATGCACGAATTTACGCATTTTGTCTATCATAATACCTATAAAAATTTGCCAGTTTGGGCGGATGAAATGCTGACGGAAGCGTTTACTATTGATAGATACAATTTCAATATTGGCTCGTATGTCAAACTAATCAATTTATTTAAAATACTAGACAAAAACCTAGAGAAAATTGATTTTGAGCAATTTTTGAATGGCGAATTTGACGCTTATATCAAACATAACAACCTTGATGACATAAATTCGCAGTTGCTAAGTTTGATTGATAAAACCACACAAGACCAGTACAACGACATTATGACAACAATTGTTTTGGAGAAGTGTAGTAACTTGCTTTCTCAAGGTTTGACTTTCAAGGATTACATAACTAATATGCTTGAAACCGATTTGCAAGGACTGAGTTTTGACGGAAAATTGTATGTCGATAGACTTACGTATAGCGCGATTCAGTACGTCAACAAAGTGCAGTATGTGGGAACGGATTTTATGCAGGTGCGTTCGTATATAGAAAGAATGTGCATAATCAATCGATTGCAAAAAGAGTTTGACGAAAAGATAGAAAATATCCAAACGGGTAAGATAAAAGGAGTTCCGTTTATTCTGGGAGTCGGTGCAAAACAAGCAATCTTTTGGTATGAATTTCCAAGTTTTTTGAACGCGAGCGTCCCAAAAGGACAATATGCAAAAATAGAGGTGTGTGACAACGGATTTAGTTCTTGTAAAAGTGCATCTATTGACGGGAAAACCATAATTGAGGTTATGGGGCAAAAGTTCATATTAAATGAAAATGAAAAACTTTTCACGTGTGAGCAAAATTCGACGATAGAACTTGAGAAAATCAGTGGATCAATGCAAGAAAACATACAAGAACTTGCCGATGTATTTAATCTCGCGATTTACAAAGATGACAAGCAAAGGTTTGTTGCAAAAACGGAACACGAGAGCGTGCGCGCATTTTGTGGGAACGGAGAGTTTGACGCAAAAATGCGCGATTTGACGCGCTTAATCACGGCAATTGGCGCGCCGATTTATGCTTGCAAACAAAGTTTGTACACGGTAGGCGGTGACGAAAGCGGGGCGATTTTCACGATGCCGCTATATAGCAAGCACGATGCGGCTAGTGTGTCCACAAAAATTGGTAAAATTACAAAAGAAAACATAATGGCTGTTTTGAAAGAGCAAAACGTCCAGTATGGTGAGCAGTTTGACATTGTCGCAAAAGTCGACGATGAGTATGTTACGATTGCGAATGTTTGCAAAGGACGTGCGGAAAATGGCGAAGATTTCGGCATCAGTGTAAACTATCGCGTTGCGCTCAGGCAACTTGCGCCCGAACACGCGGACGCGGTGCTTTCCGAATTTGTGCCAATTGAAAAATCAAACCTAATCAAAATCGATGAACGTTTTGAAAAAAGAAATGAAAAGATTAAGGAGTAAAATCATTTGTGTTTGCTCCTTTTTTGTATACTTAATATACTTTTGGCTTTATGTCAAATGTTGAAATCTAATAATTAAAAACATTTATTTCACCCACCTAAAGATTTATAATGCGACGTACATTGCTTGAATAAGAGTTAAAAACTTGTCAATAATTGACTTGAGGTTATAATTATGATTACTCGCAGCAACAATTTAAAAATTGAGGAAATAAAACAAGAAATTGAAAAATTGAAAGGGCAAAAAGTCAACTTGCTAGTCAATCAAGGGCGAAAAAAGTACAGCAATTTTGAAGCAATCATCGAAAATACGTACAAGTCAATATTTGTCGTCCGCTTGCAAAGCAATTGCATAAAAAACGCCAATAAATCAATTGACCTACAAACATACAGTTATATCGACATACTCTGTGGAAATGTCGACATCGACGCCACAAGTTTTTCAAAGCGCGCCTAACCCTAACAATGCTTGCACGTATTATTTGTACTTATAACAATGTTATAACTGCTAAACTGGCTCGTGTTCACAACGACGCCCGCTCCAAAATACTAGCCAAAACGCTAGTATTTTTATTTAGGTGCCAAAATCCTTAGTTTTACTAGATTTCACCGCCTTATAAGGTGTCTAAAATATAGTATTAATTGAAGATTATTTTACTAAAATAGATAACAAAATTTCGCAGAGATATGTTACAATATGTATGACAAATATCGTTAATTTCCAAAGTATATTTCACCCAAATTCCACTATGAAATTTACTTTGAGAATTAACAAAATATAAGTCAATAGATGTTACCAAAACTATACAATTTTAATAAAATATGATACAATGTATTGTTGGAGAGAAATATGAAAATAGAAGTAGTTGATTTATTTTGTGGAGTTGGTGGTTTAACTTGTGGATTAAACCAAAGCGGATTGAAAGTTAAGGCGGGATTTGATATTGAAAAGACTTGTAAATATCCGTATGAGTTTAATAACAATGCCAAATTTTATGAAAAAGACATAAGAGAAGTTACGGGTGATGATATTGAGAAATGTTACTCAAAAAATGCAATAAAAGTGCTTGCGGGATGTGCACCTTGTCAACCGTTTTCACAAATGAATTTCAAATATCAACATAATGAAAAAACAAGAAGAGAAAATGATGAAAGATATGATTTACTTTTAGAATTTGCTAGATTGGTAGAAGAAGTTCAACCAGATATTGTGTCTATGGAAAATGTTCCAAAAATTGAACATACACATGTATTTGAAAAATTTTTAGAAACTTTACATAAATGTGGATACAAAGAAGATTATAAAGTCGTTTATTGCCCTGATTATGGGATTCCACAAAATAGAAGAAGGTTTGTGCTTCTAGCTGCAAAGAATGGAGAAATAAAATTATTAGAGAAAACCCATTCAAAAGATAATTATGTTACTGTTAGGGAAACTATTGGCCATCTTCCCAAAGTAAAATCTGGAGAAATTTGCCCTACAGATGTTTTACATCAAACAGCAAGATTATCAAATAAAAATTTAGAAAGAATACGTATGTCTAAGCCTGGTGGGTCATGGAAAGATTGGCCGAAGGAATTAAGATGCAAGTGTCATCAAAAAGATAGTGGACAAACATATACTTCAGTTTATGGTAGAATGGAATGGGATAAAATAGCGCCTACTATGACAACACAGTTTTATTGTTATGGAACTGGAAGATATGGACACCCAGAACAAGATAGAGCTTTAACACTACGTGAAGGTGCATTAATACAAACATTCCCTATTGGCTATCAATTTACAAAACCCGGTAAAGAATTTGCATTAAAGGATGTTGCAAAAGAAATTGGCAATGCCGTTCCGGTCAAATTAGGCAAAATTATAGGCGAAAGTATTCTAAATTTCTATAAAAAATAAGGAGAAATATTAAATGGCTACGAATGATAAACTTGAGTTAAGGTTTGATCCCCACACTATTGAACATCTTGGTATAAAGATGTATTCTCAATTGCCTTATGCTTTGGCCGAGTTGGTTGCTAATTCATATGATGCCGGTGCCGAAAATGTTGAAATAAATTTATATGATAAAGACGATCAAAATAAAAGAATTGTAGTTTCTGATGACGGAGAAGGAATGTCGTTTGATGAAGTTAATGAAAACTTTTTAGTAATCGGTAGAAGACGCAGAGAAGATGATTTAAGTAGAAATAATAAAAAAGGAAGAAAGATTACAGGTAAAAAAGGCATTGGCAAATTGGCATTATTTGGTATTGGTAAGACAATAAATATTACGACATCAAGGGAAGGTGCGACTAAAGCAACATGTTTTTCTTTAAATTGGGATGATATTTTAAATGAAACATCTGGTCGTTATAACCCATCTTATTCTGAAATAGTAAAATCAGACTCGTCTAAGAAAGGGACCTTAATTGAGTTAACAAATTTAACACGAATAAGTGGTTTTGATATAAATTCAATAGCAGTTTCATTATCAAAATTATTTAATTGTTTCGATAATTCATTTAGAGTAATCATACGAAAAAATAATCTTGAAAAAGTTGAATTAACGAGAGACTTAAAATATGAATCAATTGATAAAGAATTTGAATGGGATATAAAACAATTATGTGAAATTGTTGAAAAAGATACAAAGTACAAAAGTCTTTTGAATGGTAAGATAATATCATCTAAAAAGCCAATGAAACCGGATTTAAGAGGAATAACCACATATGTCAATGGTAGATTAGCAAATATTCCTAGTTTCTTTGGAGTATCAGAAGCGGGACATACATTCTCATATTTGACTGGCTGGATTGATGCTGATTATCTTGATGAATATGATAAAGATTTAATATCAACTGATAGACAATCTTTAAGTTGGGACATGCCTGAAGCGCAAGAACTTCAGTGTTTTCTACAAAAAATAATTAAATATCTCGTTAAAGACTGGAGTGTAAAACGAAAGGATGCTAAAGAGAAATTAAATTCAGAAAAAACTGGTATAAATATCTCAAACTGGTATGCTACAGTACCTGACGAAGTTAGACCAAAATTAACAAATATCATTAATAAAATTTCAGAAAAACCAGAAATTGATGATGAAGATTTTTCTAGCGTTGTACATCAAGTTTACGATTTAATTCCTCCATACACCTATTATCATTATAGATTATTGCATACGCAAGTTAAAGATGCTTCAAGAGTTAACTATCAGAACAAAAATTATTACTCTGCATTTCAAGAGGCTTTAAAAAGATATAAAAATGCTGTAAAAGATAAATCTGGAGTTAATGCGTTTGAAGAACTAGATATAATGAATAAATCTTTTGGTAAAGGTAAACCATTACAAACAACCGCAAAATTTAAGTTAAGACCTAATGGGCAGTCATTTTCTGAGCAAACTTTGAATAATATTGAAGAAGGTCAATTATCTTTATCTAGGGGAATTGTTCAAGGTGGCAGAAATATTGTAAGTCACGAAGAGCATGATGATTTACGAAAAACAGGTTTATTTACTGAAAAAGACTGCTTAGATTTACTTAGTTTATTATCACATTTGTACAAAAGGCTTGATGATTCTGTCAAAAAAGAAGACTAAAATTAGTCTTCTTTTTTGTTATACGTAAATTATTTATTTGTTTTGTTTTTGAGCATACTTTAGTGTGCGATAAGCTCCGCTTTATTTGCTCCTTTTAAGTAAAAAAGAGTAAATAATTGATGGCTAAATTTTAAATATTACTAAACATCAATTCTAACGATAGGTGTAATCAAAAGATAAAGGAAATCAAAAAAAAATCGCAAATTTATAGTAAAATGGCTAAAAATTTGCGAAAATATCATAAAAATTTAATAAAATTCAGTAAAAAAGATCATCTATCGTTAGAATAGGTGGTCATAATTTTATTTATTAGATTTTTTAACATTGCATGATTTACAAAGTAGTTGAGCATTTGAAAGTGTTGTTGCACCACCTTTGCTCCATGGTTTTATGTGGTCAATTTCTAGTTCATCAAAAGTAAATTCTTTTTTACAGTTTGGACAAACTCTTTTCCCTTTTGATTTACCTTGTTCCAGATTTTCAAAAAGATGTTTTTTATCATCTCTAGTAAAGAATCTTTTACTATCTAAGCCTGTAATATCATAACAGCCTAATATTTCTTTGTAAAAACTTTCTTTAGAAGGTGCAACTGATAATTCTCCATTTGATAGGTATTCTTGCAAAAGTTTTGTAATTTTATTAGAATTTAATTTCCAAGAACTAATAATACTAGGGTTGTTAGAATTTTCTAAAACTATTTTTGCTAAAATATATAAGTCGTTATTATATTCACCAAAAATATCATAAGTGTTTTTTAATAAATTATCTATTTGTAATTTTAATCCGCTTATAAAACTAACGTTTTTATTGTGTTTGAAGTATTCACGGGTATCATTTGTAAATAAATTTAATGCTTTTATACAATTATTGCCACGCCTATCATTGCCAAATAATTTAGCTTCAATAGGAGATAAATTTTCTCCCCAATTACCAAATTCTTCAACAAAAATTCCTTGGTAAAGTGCATTCATTATTTCAAATTCGGTTAATTTAACTGCAGTTGTATTGATTCTATAAAATGTTTCTATTTTTTCTTCTTCAGTACCGCTACAAACAATAACCGGAATTTCATAGTTATAGAAATCATTAATATCCATAAAATCAATAAAGAAATTGATAGGGACTCCTAAATAATTAGCGTTGTTATAGATTCTCATAACAGTAATTCGTTGTTTGCCATCAAGAACATTAAAACTACCATCACAATTATCCCAAAGATATATTGCAGGAATAGGTATTTTCTTTTGAATGCTATCAAGCAAATATTTTGCTTGGTCGTGGGTATATATGTATTTTCTTTGAATATTTATATTTGTTAAATATTTTTTATCATCAAGTAAATCTTTAATGCTGCGAATTTCAATTTTATAATTCATTAAATTTTTCTCCTTATAATAATTCTACGATAACATTTTTTTCCGTTAATTTTAGGCACAATTCCAAATGCAGGGGTGGTGTCTACTATTTCAAATTGTTCTGGACAAAATTTCTCCACAAAGAAAATTGGAACGCCCATATTTCCAAAATAATTGTCGGGGATTAGTTTTGTTTTGGGAACTTCAATTGCATCATAATTATCGTATTTTTTAAATATTGAAATATCCTGATTGTGCAACTGCATAGGAGTGTTTCTATACGAAACTTCTAAATTTGTATACCAACAAATAAATCCCATTTTCTTTTTTCCACTATAATTATCTAAAAATTCTTTTGGGTGAGTATAACCTAACCAAATTTGATTGTTGATAAAGTAAGAACACCAAGACTTGCTCGCAATTTCATTTTCATTGCCAATAATTAAAAATTTCTTATTATTGTTAATAAGCATTGACAAAAATTCAGTTAAAAGGCTAAAAGGTGGATTTGTAACAACTATGTCACATTTTTTTAAAATATTTATGCATTCATCACTACGAAAGTCGCCATCGCCTTTTAATTGTAATTTGGATATTTTGTTTGTTTCAGGACGATATATCCAGTGATGAGCCGTTCCTTTTTTATCATCTTCAGCACTTTCTTCCAAATCTAAAGCTTCAAATAATGTTAATTGTTCATTCCAAACTCTTTTAGTATTGGCATAATTTGTAAAATGAACTTCTTTAACCCCAAGCTTTTTACCCCATTTCGTAAAAAACTTAAAGAAATTGCTCCAGGTGGGGTCATCACAATTACAATAGATAATTTTATCTTTAAATTGATTAAAATCATATTTTGACAACTCATTCTCTATATCGGACATTAATGTATAAAATTCATCATTTTTAACTGCTTTTGCTTTATTTAATGAATTATTTTGTTTTGCCATAATGACTCCTTTTAGCCATTATGCAAAGAACAATTTATGATCTAATTTAAATTAGAATAAATCATCTATTCTTATGATA